>JBJTNX010000041.1:0-21391 GCA_046074325.1 Sphingomonadales bacterium | reverse complement strand
GTAACGTCGACCAACCAAGAAATCTGGCGAAGTCGGTGACGGTGGAGTAGGTTCTTCTTTTCCCTTTGGAAGTTATATCGCATCTAAAATACGAGCCAACTCCCAATCTTTTTCAGTGACTACATTACCTGTATGGTGCGTAGTCAACTGTACCTGAACTTTATTGTAAACGTTGATCCATTCCGGATGGTGATTCAGTTTTTCAATCTCAATACTAGCCTTTTGCATCCATTCCATAGCTTCTAGGAAACTCGAAAATTCAAAGGTTTTATGCAATGCGTTGTTGTGTTCGGTCCAGGTGGGCATGGGTAAGTTAAAGGCTTTATTCAAATTCAAATTTCTTAATTTCAAGGCTATTTTTTAAGATATGGCAGCCCAAAAAATAATTGCCTTGTAAATGGTATACTCTTGATTTTTCGATATAGCTTGTTCTATAGAAATCAAATTCAGAACCTGTTTTAGGAATGGGCAAATTATTGCCACTTGTTTGCATTTCAAATAATGTTGTTGAATTTGCAGGTTTAACTACATTACCATTTGCATCAAATGTTTTACTTTTTAATTCTGAGACACCAATATATGCCAATTTTATATTCCTTGATGGTGAAGCATCCATTGCTACAAGGTCGTACAAATGTGTCGGGGTATATTCCAAAGTGATTTCAAGACAATTACTCCAAACAAAATTTGCATTTTGATCAAACTTCAGCAAATAAGAAAAATCCGTGTTGTATCCAAATTGCCTAATTGATCGACTATTTGTTTTAACATCAAGAACGTAGATTTTAATTGGAAAAGACCTTTCAACTAAATAATAAAACCCGTCATTGGTATAAATCGGCGGATGAATTGAATAGTCGGCAAGAGCAGGAGAATTTATCCAAACAGATTTGGCCCTAAAATCGGTTGTATGCGTTTCTCCAGCGCATTCTTCCGTGAATATAGAATTTGCATCTTCATATTCAAATTCCCCAATTGAATTTTCATTATATTGGAGTTTGTATAGCGACGCATCATCATTTTTGGGATTTACAGCAATTCCCATCATAACAAATTCCATCTTTCCTACTTCAATAAGATTGGTTGACTTTGGCAGCAAGCCAGATTCAAGTTCAACCGGATGATGAGCGATTAAAGTGCCCTTCATATCATAAATAAGTAGATGTACAGAAAAATTTCCAATGCCAGACTCATTTAACGTAACTGCAGCCGCAATCATATTTGATTGTTTCATATAATTAATCGCAAAACAATTAATTCGTCCATTGTCTTCGCCATCTAAAACGATTGGAAAAACATTCACTTTATTATTTTCAAGATCAAAAATGTTTATTCCTTTAAGCGTTTTTTTACGATTTACTTCTTTGAAATTAGAGATTCCAAAAACTTGGGAACACGCGATCCAGCCATTATCGTATGGAACAAATCCTGTCATATTTAATGAGGCTTCTTGGGCCCAATCAAGATTTTTTTGGATCATTTTTTGGTCAATCGCGTCATAGTAAAAAACGCAGCCTGTAACAAGGTTTCTCCCGAAGAAATAAATTCGATTATTTTTATCCCAATGAGGTTCATTAATATTCCATTCTTCAATTTCAATACTTTCCTCATTTAAAAGGCTGAATTCGGCAGAATAATGTTTTATATTCAATAGCCCTCCATTAATATCTACAATAGCAAAAGTATTGTTCTGAAAACAAAAAATTTCTGGTTCACGGCCTTCCGTAAGTTTGTGAGGCATTTCGATAGTCAATATATTGGGTTTAATATCAATCTGTGCCTGGGAGTTAAGCATTAGAACTGAAAAAAGAATGACAAGGATTTGCTTCATGATTTGAATTTATACTGTTTATAAATATATTTCCTTTAGTTGAAGGATACGTAGATATACCGGAAAATAAAAACGAATGTACAAAAGGCAAGGGAGTCTATGCATGGTATATGTTCTACATTTTGTCAAAACTTTTTTATCTGTCCTTTTGTTACCTTTGTCTATGCAAGAAAAAAAGGGCATTGCCATTTTAGGCTCGACAGGTTCAATCGGAACCCAAGCACTTGAAGTGCTGGCTTCTTATCCTGAGTATTTTGATTTACAGGTTTTAACAGCCGGCAAGAATGCCGATTTGCTCATTGAACAAGCCTTAAAATTTCAACCAAATTCAGTTGTTATTACCGATGAAAGCCAGTATCAGAAAGTAAAAGATGCACTTTGGTCTGCAGATATTCACGTCTATGCTGGTCAAGATGCATTGTGTCAGGTGGTAGAATCTACTGAAGTGCACACAGTGCTCACCGCACTTGTAGGTTACGCCGGCCTCAAACCAACCATTCACGCTATTGAGGCCGGAAAAACCATCGCACTTGCCAATAAAGAAACCTTAGTGGTTGCAGGCGAACTCATCACCAAATTGGCAAAAGAAAAAGTAGTCAACATCTATCCTGTTGATTCTGAACATTCTGCCATTTTTCAGTGTTTGGTGGGTGAGTTTCACAATCCAATTGAAAAGATCTACCTCACTGCCTCGGGCGGGCCATTTAGAGGGTACACCCATGAGCAACTCAAGTCGGTCACATTAGAACAAGCGCTCAAGCATCCTAACTGGAGCATGGGTGCAAAAATCACCATAGATTCCGCGAGCCTCATGAATAAAGGGCTAGAAGTCATTGAGGCTAAATGGCTTTTTGGCTTGGCGCCCGAACAAATCGATGTCATTGTGCATCCGCAGTCAATTGTGCACAGCTTGGTTCAATTTGAGGATGGAAGCATGAAAGCTCAAATGGGCTTGCCTGATATGAAACTCCCGATTCAGTTTGCTTTGACGTATCCCGCTCGCTTGAAAACAGATTTTCCGCGTTTCAACTTTATGGATTATCCGCAATTGACTTTTGAGCAACCCGATCGAAACGTGTTTAAAAATTTAGATTTGGCCTTTCAAGCAATGGCGGCTCAAGGAACTGCTGCTTGTGTGCTGAATGCAGCGAATGAAGAGGCGGTTGCTGCTTTTTTAGATAAACGTATTTCATTTTTGGAAATTGCTGAGCTCAATGCCCAAACCATGCATGCGCTGACCAATACACAAAATCCTATTTACGAAGATTACGTGAGCGCCGATGCCCAAGCCAGGGCCTACGTTCAGGAAATCTTGAAATAAATTGCATTTAAAAAAAGGCGCGCAACTCCATGCCGCCCGTATGAATAGCTGGCAAGCCCTGCATGAGGCGGCCGCTGTAATTAAGGCTCAATTGTAAATTCTTTCCAACGATTTTTTGAAAACTGAGGTTCCAAGTCCAATTTGTACCTGGTTTGAGTCCGTCGAGCATTTCATATCCAGCCGCAGAAAGCGCTGATCCGGCAAAGTCAAAATTGACATATTTGATGCCACCACTTATACTTCCATTTTCACTTTGGTTAAATTTCCAGGTGGTCTCAAGTGCTTTGGAGCGCGCTTGTTGGCCTCCAAAAACCGCGGCATTATTTTTCTGGCCAATGCTTCCATTGAAGCTCAATCTCACTTTTGATCCTTCTTGAAAAATAAGTTGGGGTTTCAATTCACGAAAACCAATTTGAAAATTACGGCCACTTGTATAGTCGGCAAGCGCTGCCGACTGCCCAGCCTGAACTGTAGTCTCAAAAGCCACTTTTTCAGATAGGTTAACACGTACGTTCAGCTGATTTTTCAGCATACTTCTGGCGTCGTAACCATTCGCAAGGAGTGTCTTGTTTTCTTGCTTAAGCCAACTGTATTCGGCACTAAAAATGTTGGCGTTGCGGTTAAAAAAAATGGAATTTGAAAATTGGGCGTTGGCAGATTGAAGCCCAAGTGCAGAGATATCTGCAGCAAAAGGATTGAGCCATTGTTCGGTATTAGCGTCTTGCAGTTTGCGTTGCACCCGAATGCGGGTTTGACTCGAAAATCTACAGAGTAACTTTAAGAATCCTTCGCGATGTCGCCACAAAAGTTCAGGTCTCCAAAGTATACTTTGGTTCCATTCGTTGGAAAAGACCGGTGCATAACTAGCGCTGGGCACAAACACCCTGATGTAATCTGCTTGGTCGGCATATACGGCTTGTTCGAATTCGTTGAGGTCTTTTATACCGTCTGCGTTGTAGTCAATCCAGGTATAAATTCCTTGGCCATCATTGACTTTGATATATTGGAAGCGTTTTTTTTGTTCAAGTCCTGAGCCTAGTTCATAAAAGGTGTTTAGGGTAAGTGCGTTCTTGAAAAAGCGGGCATTGTAATCAAAGCGTGCAACCATACTGTTTTCGGCATTTTGATCAATCAGTGCCGAATCTAAAATGCGCAATTGGCGGGCACCCAATAATATATTTAAATTTTGTGTTGAATTTGGCTCCCATTTCAATTCTAGTCCAGTTGTTTTTGCTTTTGCTGCAAGTGCAAGTATGCTGTCTGGACGCCAGTCGTAGCGTTCGCGATAGAACAATTTAATGTCTAGTTTTTTAGATGTTTGCAGTGCAATATAGGTTTGGGCATCGTAGAATTGGTACGAATTTCCTTGATTAGCGCCTTTAAATAAATTCAATTCATGATCATCTAACCAACCGACTTTAAACATGCCGAGTTGTTTATTGAGATGCAAGCGGTGCCTAATGAACTGGTTCTCGGCTTGCTGCGTTTTCGAATTGAGGGCAGAGGCATCCCATTTGGCGGTCCAGCCTTTTTCTTTCCAATTTCCTTCGGTGTAAAAGCGCTGTCCGGAAAATAAGGAGTCAATGTGCAACAGTTGACCCGCAAACTGAATTTGACCTTTCGCGCTGTTCGTAAAAAGCTGCTTGAGTTCAATTTGCTGTTGGGTTCCGATAAAATTTTGATTGCGGATGTTCCAATCGCGGTCAAATTCGACTGCTCTAAATTGTTCAATGGGTACAAAACGTTTTCCGACAAAAAGGTACTCTAAGCTACTTGCCTTTTGTATTTTTATGGAGTCTAGCGTTCGTGTTTTTTCGTATTGAAGCCCTGCTTTTGAGGCCAAGCCAATGTTGTCGTTGTCATTGAGCTTGGCGTACAAATTGAGATCGTTTTCACTTAGGGCATTTTCTGTGTAGAGTTTCCAATTTGGATGAATTTTGTATTCAAAACCAACACTCGCTAATTGATTGCGCTTGGGTGTTTGTACGCGTCGAATGGGGGCATAATTACCTTGAGACACCCCATTGATTGGCGCCACCCACTTGTAATAATTGCCTGCTGCACTTACGCCGCCAAGAATATAGTCTCCTGCGCCCGGCCCTACTTCGGTAAAAGTACCACGGTAATTGGCTGCTTGAGGGTCCACACTGAAAACAAGCACATCTTGGAATCCTAAAGTATCAATTTTCCGATACATATTCGCATTCTCCAAAAAAGTAGTTGAGTCAAAACCTGAGATAAAAGCGGCGCTTAAAGTGTCGCCAATAAGACTCAAGGCTTGTTTTTGAGAATCACTGAGTATTTGCTGTAGCGCTTGGTTGGGTAAATCTTGTTCGCGATAAAGTGCTACCCATGTCTTGCAGCGTTCGTTTTGAAAACGGGTTTGGTGCTGAATCAAGCTGCGCGCATAGTTTTGATCTGCATATTGAAATTCAGCAACAATTCGGCTGTCTTTGGTGATGAGGTGTCGGGAGGTAAAGGTGAGTTCAGCACTGGTATAATCAATGATGTAGTCGAATTCTTGCCCACGCTGCATCAGTTGCCCATCGATGTAAATGCGCTCGGTTCCGGCCAGAATGATGATGAATGGTTCATTGCTAGAACCGACAAGGCGGTAAGGCCCCTGGACTGCTTCTAGACCTTGAATGACCTGCCTTTGAAATTTTCCTTTAGATAAACCCACGCTGCTTTGTGTGAAAAAGCCCTCACCTTGTCTATTTTTCCAGCTATATTGACCAGTGAGTCCTTGTGCTCTTTTTCGATAGGTTAAAAACTGCCCTTCTGGTTTATCGAGCCAAAAATCGCCAGCACTGACCTTGAGTTGGTCGTTGTGTACTTGAATAAACACCTGATCAAATTCTTTCAGTTGACTTGTGGTTCCTGAGGCCTGAAATGGAATATTGGCATCCGATAAAGAGGCCGTGAGCATGAGATTGGATGCAATTTGGCCATTGAGTTGGAGATTTAAAGCAGAATTGAGCCCTAGACTTTGGTTATTGCCAAAGCCAATGCCTCTTGCCAAGCTGCCACTTTTATGCAAGGCAGCCCCCCCAAATAACTCCGTTGAACTTTTCGTAATTTGAAATTTTTGACGTTCTGCCTCCATGTCAAGTCCGGGTGCTATGGGTGTAATCTGGAAACTTTGAAATTGTTGTTGTTGTCGAAAAGGAAAAACGATAAAAGATAAAAAAATGGTGTCGTTGGGTATGTAAACCCAATGAAATTGGTTGTTGCTCAAATCTATAACATAAGTGGTGTCTGAAATGAAGAGTGTATCGGACAGGTCTTTTTTAGAAGAAAATCGCAAAGAAGGGGTATAAATTGCAGCGCTGTCCAGTACCACATTAGCCATTTGCGGCGCTAAAGCAACAACTTTTTGTTGGGCGTAAGCAGCCGACCAATAAACTTGGTAAAGAAAAAACAAGAAGCCAATCGAAAAAATGCTTTTCATGGACAAAGACTGCTTAATAACGTCGAATTTGCCCAGACATTGCGTTAGTCAATGACTGAAAATCCAGTATAGGGCTGTAGCGCCTTTGGAATTTGGATGCCGTTTGCCGTTTGATGGTTTTCAAGCAAAGAAGCCAAAATTCTTGGAAGCGCCAAAGCCGAGCCATTTAGGGTGTGGCACAGCGTTGTTTTTTTGTCGTCTTTGAAACGCAATTTAAGGCGATTGGACTGAAAAGTATCGAATCTAGATACGGAGCTCACCTCGAGCCATTTTTCTTGTGCGGCTGAGTATACCTCAAAGTCATAGGTCATGGCGGAAGCAAAACCCATGTCACCGCCGCAAAGTCTGAGGATACGGTAGGGCAATTCTAATTTTTCAAGGAGGTTTTGAACGTGGGCAATCATTTCATCGAGTGCTTGAGCCGTATTACTTGGGTGCTCGACCCTTACAATTTCTACTTTGTCAAATTGGTGCAAGCGGTTGAGACCACGAACATCCTTACCATAAGACCCGGCTTCACGTCGAAAGCAAGGAGTATAGCCACACATTTTTATGGAGAAATTGCCATCTGGTAAAATGACATCGCGGTAAATGTTGGTCAATGGAACTTCTGCGGTTGGAATCAGGTAAAAGTCGTCTTCTTGAACGTAATACATTTGACCTTCTTTGTCGGGGAGTTGACCAGTGCCGTAGCCACTTGCTTCATTGACCATGTGCGGAGAAATAAATTCTTCGTAACCGGCTGCAATGGCTTCATCTAAGAAAAATTGGATCAGGGCACGTTGTAAACGAGCGCCTTTACCCCTGTAAAATGGAAAACCTGCGCCAGTTACTTTTACGCCGAGTTCAAAATCGATGAGTTTGTATTTCTTAGCGAGGTCCCAGTGGGGCTGGGCTTCAAAATCAAATTGAGGAATGGTTCCTGCTTCAAAAACGTTTTGGTTGTCTGCGGCATCTCGGCCTTGGACCACGGCGTCGTTGGGAACATTCGGAAGGGTATACAGTAGTTTTTGTAGCGCGTCTTCTAAAGTGCTTACTTGCTCTTTGAGTTCGGCTTCTTGCGTTTTGAGTGCACTAGATTGTTCTTTGAGCGCGCTAGCTTCGGCTTGTTTACCGGCCTTAAATAGTTCGCCAATACTGCGTGCGAGTTGGTTCATTTCGGCAGCAATTTGATCGAGCTGTGTTTTGGCGGCACGCCAATTTTGATCGGTCTCGAGTATGGCATCTAGGGTAGATGTCGCATCGATATTTCTTTTGGCTAAGCCAGCTATAATTGCTTCTTTTTCTTGACGAATGCGCTGAATTTCTAACATATGAACTCTGTTGTCTTACAAAAGTAAGCAAATACGCTCAAAAAGCCCGATGTTGTCCATAGTAAGCTGTTGATTATTCATGCAAAACGACGTGTCCTTACTTGGAGAATTGACTTAATTTTGAAAGATGAGTTTGCATGAAGTAAAATTGATCAGTAAAAGCCGTCACGAAGCGCCCGCGTATCAGACCGAGGGCTCCTCTGGAATGGATGTGCGCGCATTACTAGAGGCGCCGCTAGAACTTGCGCCCATGCAGCGTGCGCTTGTTCCTACGGGTCTTTTTCTCGAAATGGACCCTTCTTTGGAATGTCAGGTTCGGCCTCGCAGTGGTCTTGCGCTCAAAAAAGGACTCACCGTTTTAAATACGCCGGGCACCATTGACGCCGATTACCGCGGAGAAATTGGCGTGATTCTTGTCAATCTCTCGGATCAAACTGCCGTTATCACCGACGGAGAGCGCATCGCACAACTCGTTTTTTGTAAAGTAGAAAAAGTTAATTTGGTTCATTCGACCACACTCGGCGCCTCTGAACGAGGAGAAGGTGGTTTTGGAAGTACCGGTTTAAAATAAGCACATGAAAGTAATAGTCCCGATGGCGGGCCGCGGCAGCCGACTCAGACCACACACCCTTACCATTCCAAAACCACTCGTTCCGGTTGGCGGCAAGCCGATTGTTCATCGTTTGGTAGCTGATATCGCGCGCGTTTGCGCCGAGCCCATTGAAGAAATTGCATTCGTGGTTGGTGAATTTGGCGAGGCAGTAGAAAAAGAGTTGTTAGCCGTGGCGGAAAGTTTAGGCGCTAAAGGTAGCATCCATTATCAGCTAGAAGCCTTAGGAACCGCACATGCTGTATTGTGCGCAGCTAGTGCGCTTGAAGGCCCAGTGGTTGTTGCATTTGCCGACACTTTGTTTAAAGCAGATTTCAAAATTTCAAAGGAAGATGAAGGCATTCTTTGGGTCAAACAAATTGAAGACCCTAGTGCATTTGGTGTCGTTAAACTAGACCCAAATGGAAACATCATTGATTTTGTCGAAAAGCCACAAACTTTTGTTTCGGACCTGGCCATGATTGGCATTTACTACTTTAAGGACGGCGCTCGGCTTAAAGGTGAACTTCAATATTTAATTGACAACCAAGTTGTAAAAAGCGGTGAATACCAGCTGCCAGATGCGCTCCGCAGACTGACAGAAACGGGTGTTGCATTTAAACCGGGAACGGTCGACGAATGGCTAGATTGCGGTAATAAAGAAGTTACCGTCGAAACGAATCAACGTGTTTTGGAGCACGATTTAGCGGCAGGTCGCCTACAACAACTTTCTGATGACTTTACGGACAGCATCATTATTCAGCCATGTTTTATTGGTGCCAATGTTCGTATTGAGCGCTCTGTTGTTGGCCCGCATGTTTCAATCGGTGCGGGTGCGGTTTTGACCGATGTAAACGTCAAAAATTGTATCATTGGCAACCATACTAAATTGGAAAACATCAATTTAGCAGGGGCCATGATTGGTTCAAATGCCCAATATAAAGGTCGTGCCAAAGACCTTAGCCTCGGCGATTTTAGTTCAGTTCATGAATAAATATTGGTTCATATTGTTTTTGTCGATCCTTGCAGCTTGTAAGGTTCATGACAATGCTAGTGTACAACAAGACCCAACGTATGTTAGGCAGTTTCACAGTGGCGTCCGCAATATGCTTAACAAGGAATATGAACTAGCAATTCAAGAATTCAAAGGGTGTTTACAAAAACAGCCTAAAGACGCTGCAGTTCATTATGCGCTTTTTCAGACCTATCTCAAACAAGAGCGTTACCAAGAAGCAGCCTATCATACAGAACAAGCGGCAGCCCTAGATCCAAAAAACTTGCATTATAAAAGAGAGCTGGCCTTTATGTATCAGCAACTTGGTAAAGCACAAGAGGCGGCTGAAGTCTTTGAAGAACTCATAACCGCAGACCCCAAAAACATTGATTACTATAGCGGCGCCTTGATGAGTTATGAGCAGCTGCACAAGCCCGCCAAATCATTGGCTTTAATTCAAAAAATGGAGCTACAATTGGGCGAAAACCCAAGCACAGTTCTCGAAAAATTTCGCTTGCTTCAGCAACTAGGCAAAACCAAAGAAAGTATTGCGTTATTGGAAGAAGCGCGCTTGCGTTTTCCGTCAGAACCGAGTATTCTTGCCAATTTAGTTGACACCTATTTTAGAGCTCAGAATTATACATCAGCCTTCGGCATCTTAAAAGATTTAGTTGAGGCCGACCCAAGTAACGGCGTCGCACAGCTCATGTACGGCGAGATGCTCTATCGTTCGGGACAACAAGAAAAAGGAAAGACCCATCTAAGTGCAGGTATCTTAGCAGAAGGTGCCAGTTTGGATCAAAAGATGAATATCCTCATCATGATGATCAACGAAAGTAAAGGAAAAGGCGTCGACCCGGCTATGGAACCGCTTGTCGTTTATATGACCCAAACGTATCCCAAAGAAGCCAAAGCACATTCCATTGCTGGTGACTACTATTACGTTGCAGGAAACATCTTGCAAGCCATTGAAAGTTATCGTCAAACCTTACGCTGTGACCCAAATCTTTATCCGGTTTGGAACCAAGTATTGCTCTTGGAGTTCGAACAAAATCGCTGGACCGATTTGCAACAAGATGCTGCACAGTGTGTCGAACTCTTTCCAAATCAAGCACTTCCTTTATTTTTGAAAGGCCTGACGCTCAACCGTATTGGGTCTTACGGCCAAGCCAAGGAAAGCTTGCTTGCTGCCGAGTCTGTTTTGGTCAACGATAACGCCTTGCTTGCTGAAATTTATGGTCAGCTTGCTGTTGCTTATTTTGGTCTGAAAGACAACAACAAAGCCATGGCTCAATTCAAACAAGCTCAGCAATTGAACGAAGGCAATTTAACACTTGAACTCCGCTACATTCAAGCACTTATCAAAAGCCAAATTGAGCCAGAAAAAACGCAAGAAAGACTTGCTCAATTGTTGCAAAAAAGTGCCGAACCGCTCTGCATCCATTTGTATGCATTCTCATTTTTTGAGCAAGGCCAATATGCTAAAGCACTCGAATGGCAGCTTAAAATAACAGATCAAAAATTTATTCAGAGCCCGATTTACCAAGAACAACTCGGAGATATTTATTTTAAACTTGGCCAATTACAAGATGCCCTGCTCTTCTGGAAAAAAGCACAAGAATTAGGCGAAGGCAGTCCAGTACTCCATGAAAAAATTACCCAAAAGAATTATGTTCAAGCCCCATAACTTATTGGCACTTTTTTGCTTAACCCTGGGGTTAATCTCGTGTAAATCAACGGAATTAATTGAGGAGCAAATCTCAGCTGAAAAATTGCCCAAAATCAAAGACAAAGAGTTACTAGACCGCATAGACAGTCTATCTTCAATAGAACCAAAAACTTTCTACAGCAAGCTCAATGTAACTTATAAAGACCTGACCAAGCCTGACGCTGAAAACGAAATCTCACTCAAAACCTCGATTAAAGTGGTCAGTGACAGCGCTGTTTCTGCGATTATCACCTATGCCAAAATTCCGGTAGTTACAGCACTTGTAACACAAGACACGCTTAGCGTTGTCAATAAACGAGACCGCTGTTACACAATTGCTTCCTTAGATTACCTCAAAGAATTATTCGGCGTAGATTTTACTTATGAAAATTTGGAAGAAATCATATACGGAAAGCCACTCGATTACCAACTAACCCAAAAGTATTTTGTAGACAACGACCCTTTCCACTATAGTATTTCGACCCATAAAAAACGCGATCGCAAGAAACCCGATCGCAAACAACGCGATGACCTCATGATTCAATATCACCTGACCCCAGATGCCAAAGCGCTAAAGCAAACACGCATTTGGAGTGTTGAGGACAGCACTGAGGTCAGCGTCATTTATCAGGAGAGACAAATGGTGAATGGATTGGATTTGCCATTGAGCGTAGAGATCAATATCAAGACGCCGAAAAAAACCCTATTGCTGACCTTGCTCTACGACCGCATTGAAGTAAATGAGCCACAAGAATTAATCATCGTTATACCAGATAGCTATGAAAAGTGTGATTAAACTATTGTTGATTTTGCTGTTTGCCTTGCCGTCTTATGCACAGCAAGATCAAAATCAGCTCAAACGAGAACAGCAAAAATTAGAGAAGCGCATTTCTAACACGAAAAAGTTGCTCAATAAGGTAAAGAACAATACCCAAGCTTCATTGAATGAAATACGTTTAATTGAAAATCAAATCCGCACCAGAGAGGCACTCGTTCATTTATTTGACAATCAAGTGCGCAGTGCCGAAATGAAAATTGTTCAAAAGAATATTGAAATCAAAAGACTTCGTGCAAAGCTCAAGCAACTCAAGCAACAATATCGCAAGATGTTTCTATATGCCTACAAACACAGAGGCAATTACAATAAGGTCATGTATTTACTCGCTTCATCGGACTACAATGAAGCTTTGCGACGCAACCGCTATCTAAAAAAAGTTGCAGCTATTCAGCGCAAACAAGCAGCCCTGATTAAACAACACCAATTACTCATATACAAAGAGATCGACCAAATAGACAACGAAAAGCAAATTAAGTTGCAAGCCCTCGACGAAAAGAAAAAAGAACGGGATCAAATAGAAAAAGATAAATCCAAAAAGGAGAAGTCTTATCAAAAGTTTAAAAAGGAAGAACAGGCGCTTGTTGCGCAACTTAAAGAAGATGAACGCAAAAAAATTGTCCTTAAAAAGCAAATTGATGCCGCGATTCGTGCCGATATAGCCAGAGAACAAGCCAAAGAAGCCGCACGCCTTGCCGCACAAGCAAATGCTGCCCCAAAAACCACCACCACCCCAAGCGCTACTCCAAAAACGAATCCGAGTAGTACCTCAAGCCCCAAAACGACGACTAGCGCACCTAAGGTTGTCGCCACACCAATTTCTACAGAGGGTGCGGCAATCGGAAAAAGTTTTGAAGCCAATCGTGGGCGCCTTCCGTGGCCTGTAGACAACGGCAGTGTTACAGAACGTTTTGGGCGCAATTATCACCCGACCTTAAGTGGCGTCGAATGGAACAACAACGGCATCGACATCACGTGTAATAGATCGTCACGGGTTAGGGCTGTATTTGAAGGTGAAGTAACCACTGTTTTTTCGGTACCAGGTGCAGGGAAGGTGGTGATCATTAAGCATGGCGCTTACCGCACCGTTTACGGTAATTTAGCTGAAACTTTTGTGAGTGTAGGCAGCAAGGTTTCTACCAAACAAGCAATCGGAACCTTACTCAATGATGGCGGTGTTTCGGTGTGTCATTTTGAAGTACATCAGGTAGTAGGTGTCAATCCTGTAACGCTCAATCCTTCTTTATGGATTGGCCGCTAATACCGAGTTCTTTTTCGTAGACCAACCATAGCGCGCAAATCCCCCAGATAGGAACAGCTGCTTTGTCTGTATCCAGGTAATTATTTAAAAAGGCATGAATAAAATAAGTGCTGAGCGCCATAATTGTACTTAAAACAATAATGCGGTCGTCTTTATTTTCTTTTGGTAAACGGTGGTAAAGTGTGATGCCTGTATAAAATATAGCCGCAACAACGGCAATAAAACTCAGCATTCCAATAAAACCCGTTTCGGCGAGCGCACCCAAATATTCACTGTGGGCATTGCCCATATCTCCAAAATTTGTCGAGATAATTGTGAGGTTCTCGGGTCTTTGAAATGGCGCGTACTCGAACGCATAAGTGCCGGGGCCAAAACCCATAATTGGCCGTTCTTTAAACATGGCAATTGCACAACTCCAACGGTTGATGCGTTCGAGGTTGGACGCATCTGTTGAAATATTGGCAGCGCTTTGTAGGCGTTCGTCAAAAGATTCTGTGGTGTGTTCGTATTTATTGCGTTCGAGCTCCATTTGAATTTGATCCCAACGAATGAGGACAAGTACCAAAGCAACTCCGGCAAGCGCAGCTATTGGTTTCCAAGAAATCTTGTAGTATAGTACAAAAGCAATGCCGATGCTTCCCAATACACTAAGCCAAGCCGCACGTGTATAAGATAAGACCAATCCAACAACAATGATCAGAATGAGGCTGATCAAGGTGAGTTGAATAAGCGGATCGTGTTTTTTATACAAATAGAGCCCAACTGCAAGTGGTAATATAAGCGCCACAATTGCACCATAAATGGTATGATCCTTAAAGAAAGGCGACATCACCCAGTGGCCTTCTTTTTCGCCAAAGCCATAGAATGAATGATGAATAAGCGTATAGATGATAACGATTACTGTTGCTATTATAAACAACCATAAAAATAGAATGCGATTGCTTTTCTTCTGGAAAAAATAGGTGCCGAAATAGAAAATTGGAATGATAAACCAAAGTCGGGCGAGGATAAATTTAAACGATACAATTGGATGACTACTTGTCAGGGCCGACAACAGCATCCAAAGTATATAAATTGTAATGCACCAAAGTAAGGGACTCCGCAAAATCTCTAAGGGCACAAAGGCTTTTTTAATTTGAAATGCGCCCAAGAGCAACATGAGCCCAAAAAGTAGGGGTTCGGTAGGCACAAAAAGGCCAAAACTACTGGTATATTCTTCAATATTGATGGAAAGTGGCGTTAGAAACGCCAGACTAAGAAACAATTTTTCAGTTTGAAAAATAGCAAAGTAGATGGCTAAAAGCGCTACAGGTATTAAAGAATAAACAATTGGGTCGTTCATTTGAACATTAAGCAGCGTTCTGTTGAAGTTCTTTGATGCGTTCGCGGATCAGTAAGAAAAACAAACCAAATAAGAAGCCACCCACTGTAGCCACCAAGACAATAATCATGCGCTTGGGTTTTTCTTTGCGGTCTGCAACTACGGCGCGCTCTACTACGAATTTGTGGTTAAAATTGGCATTTGCATCTGATTCGGCTTGTTCATAAGAGACTTTGAAGTCTTCGATTTTCACGATTTTCTCGTTGCGTTGGTATTCAAGTCCGTCATATACCGATCCGTATTTGCTATTGACGTCAATTTTCTTTCTGATTTCTTCTTTTTCCTGGGGGTTCTTTGTGTCTACCAATGCTTGGTATAAAGTGGCGCGTGCGTCGTTTGGCAAGACACCTAAGTCGGCAAGATTTTCGAGCTGTTTTAGAATGGAGTCGCGCTCCTTCTCCATTTGTTGTTTTTTGCGTAGGTTGATTTGAAACGCAGGGATGGTCCGTTCTCTGATCATTTCGTTCTTGATGGTGTCAATGAGGTCTACAATATCATTGGCCATAGCCGCTGCTTGTTTGGGGTCTTTATCGAGGACATCGATTTGAATAGAGCCATAGCGGGTGCGTCCAAAAGTAAAATGTTGGTTGTAGGCTTTATTGAGTTTGTAGTATTTATTGGGATCCGTTTTGGAAATTTCGTAGTCTTTCATGAGGTCGTATTTTTGGACGATACGATCTCTAATGCGCGACGATGACAGAATTTGAACGAGTTGCTCTGCCTGCTCTTCTTCGCCAAAGTCCATAGCGGCGGCCTTTACGTTGCGTTGCTCAGAAAAGGAAACGTTGCTCGAGGCGGCAGGAAAAACAATGGCAGTTGAGAGATAAAGTGGCGTAATTAAAAACGCAACAACTATAGAAATAACAGCCGCCGCGCCGGTAAAGAGCATGAGGGCTTTTCGTTTGTTCCAGAGAAATAAGAGAAGTGCGTTGCGTTGGTCAGTCAGGTTGTTATTTTCCATAAGTTTTACTTGCGGTCTCAATTTTTTTCAAAGCTATGACAATAACTCCAAAAATCCATATTTATTGCGCTTTAGTGCGTTTTTGTACAAGCGCAATCAGCTCCTTGAAATCTATAAATTTGAGTGCAAAAAGCAAGGCAAGAGATACAATTACATCTAATAAAAAAATCCAAATCAAGTTTAAATTTCCTAGCGGAGAGAAGTAAACCAAAACATACCACACCATTAAGAGATAAGTGAGCAACGGATATTTATAAAATTGGCGATCCACAAATGGCAAATTGAACAAGTGTTTACAGTAAATTGCTTGTGCAAGCGCAACAAGAATTTGAGTTAATGCTGCTACCGCAGCCACAACCACTTCTCCGCCATTCAGCACCTTAGGAATCAGAAGCAAATTCATCATCACATTGAATACCAAGCCACAAAATGAAATGATATTCAGCGCTTTTAATGATCCATTTGCCGTGAGCAACGAACCATAAATAAGGTTAGATGCCATCCCAAAAAATGCAATGCTCAATAAAAACAATATAATCCCGCTATCTACAGCCGGATGCGCATAAATCAGATCCATTAAAAGCCCACCTTGTAAATAGCTAAATACGATAAATGCGATACTTGAGCCAAGTAATAACCTACTGGCTTGGGAAACCAAAGGTTTGATTTCTTGTGGATTAACTGTAATCATTTTGGAGAACATCGGAAAAAGTAGACCGGCAAATACCATGGCAAACATATACAAGGCATCGATTAGGCGGTAGGCTTGGGCATAATAACTGGCTTCATCTACACCTGCCAAATTTTTAAGTATGATGCCGTCAATGCGCGTATAAAGTGTCATGAGAACGATCAGTAAAGCATACGGGAAGGCTTGTTTGACTTTCGATTTCACAATTGCCATTTTTGGCATTACCAAAGGCGGTTTGACCTTCAAAAAAATAGTGGAGCCAGCAATGATAAACGTTAGGGCATAAGAACCAAACTGCATTAACGCGTAAGATTCAATATTCACTAGTTTAAATCCGTCTGGATATAAATAAATGAGATACCCCATCGAACAAATGAGCATAATGCGGTCTAGGACACTAAATATGGCATCTAGCCTAAACCATTGTAAACCCGCAAAAAAACTCCTGAAGTAGGCAATATTCGCGATTAAAAATTGGTTGAGCCCTAAGATCAAAATCAGTTTATACTCTACCCAACTTAAGCGCAAATAAAGGTTACAACAAAAAAGTACGCTAAGATAAAAGAGCATGAGTACAATTCGGAAACTAAAGATGCTGGTAAATTGCAACTTTGCAGCTTCTAAATTTTGTGCAGCTTCTTTGGTACTTAGGTTGTTGATGCCAAAATCGAAGAGGATCGAAAAGATCAAGCTTAGATTGAAAATTGCAAAGTATAAACCGTAAGCTGATCCCACTTCGTTTTGAACTGCAGCGTCAATTAAAAAGATAGCAGCAGGCTTCACCAAAAGGTTGAGGCCAAGGGAGAAAAATAAATTGGAATAAAAACTGCGTTCTTTCATGGGCTGGTTAGGCCCAAAGATAGAATTTTCTACGCATTAGCGCAGTAGGTTGACATGCCCAGTAAGGATCTTGCGTTCGTCCAAATCAGGGTTTTTGTACAAGATGCGGTAGGAGTAAACACCACTCGGCGCAGCAATACCATCTGGCCCATAAGTGCCATCCCAGCCCACCAAGGCGTTATGACTTTCAAAAATCACTTCTCCCCAGCGATTATATACAGTGAATTCGTAGTTCAGTGGATCATAACCCGAGAAGAATACCGGACAAAAGACCTGGTTGTTTTGGTCACCATCTGGCGTGAAGCTATTCGGGATATAAAGTAATTCGTTGTATTGGTAGCCAATGCTTACAGAAGTAGCGTCAGCACATTGTAAATCAGTGAGTGCTGTGAGCGTAATGGTGTAACCGTTCATGGTGCTTTGGAAAACGTGCGAAGGCTCGAAGTCGTAAGCAAATTGACCATCGCCAAAGTCCCAAACGTAGTTGGTTGCGCCGGTGGATAGGTTGGTGAACATCACATACTGTGCTTCTTGGGTAAATACACTTATTGGCGACTCAAATGCCGCAACTGGTAAGTTTTCCACATAGATATAGGCAAATTCAGTATGTGTGTCATAACAGCCATTTGCCGTGGTAGCAGCCAAACTAACGTCATAAGTTCCGCCATTTGGAAAAACAATTGTTGGCGCTACGCCCGAACCAGAGAGTCCGTTGCTTGTCGACCAGCTATAGGTGACGTTAGTTTGATCATCGGCTGTGAGCGTTACAGCTAAAGGCGCGCATCCTTCTACAGGATTTGCACTAAATGTTACAACAGGAAGTGGATTTACCGTTACGGTGCCAGTTGCTGGTAAGCTTGGGCAGTTGTTGATGGTGTAAATCACATTTAAAGTAGTGTCTTGTAAAGGTGTAAATGTTTGGTTGGGACCGCCAGCAATGCCATTTGGCCCCCATGCGTAGGTCCCACCGATTAAATCTGGTGTGGCTGTTAGTGTTACAGGGTCGGTTTGACAAATAGTAGCGCTGGTTAAAGTCACAACTGGAATCGGATTCACGGTAACTTGTGAGGTAGCAGCAGGGCTCGTACAATTGTTAAGTGTATATGTTACACTGTAGCTAGTGGTGCTGGCCGGGTTAATTGAAATGGTATCGTTGGTGTCGTTGGTGGACCATAAAAAGTTGCCTCCCGGTAGGTTTGCAGTAGCAATGAGGTCGATAACATCACCAAAGCACATGACGGCATTTGAGGTCTGCGCTACTGGAATTGGATTAACGAGAACAGTGGCACTTGCCGTATCTTGGCACCCTAGAAGGCTGTAAATAACTGTGTATGTAGTGGTTGCCGCAGGCGTTACTGTGATACTGGATCCAGTACTTGCGAGTGGGGACCAGCTGTAGGTTCCTCCTGGAAGGTCTACTGATGATTGCAAGGTGGTTGAACTACCAAAACAAAGGGTATCGTTGGAGAGTGACACGACTGGGTAAGGTTTCACAACAATTGTTCCTGAAACACTTGGCGATACACAGCCATTTGCACTTGTGTACACGACACTGTAGGTTGTTGTTGCAGTTGGACTTGCATTCAAAGAAGCTGTAGTTGCGCCTGTATTCCAAAGATATGAGCCTCCGGCACTCACATTATTGACATACAAGGTTCCGCTGTTGCCAATACATATAGAGTCGGTAGTAACGGTGGGTTGTGGAATTGCTTCTACCGTTACTGTAACATTACTAGTACCGGTGCACCCCGCTGCGGTATAATCTACGGTGTAGGTAGTAGTCGTTGTCGGAGAAACAGATATTGTAGGTCCGGTACCGACAGGATTGCCATTTAAGGACCAACTGAAAGTGCCTCCTGTAGTAGGAGAACTGGCAGTGAGTGTAGCCGTACCACCAGTGCAAATAGTAATTGGACTGACGTTAACGGTTGGCCCCGGACTTACGGTCACGCTTGTTGTTGCATTCACTGTTCCACAGTTCGGGACTGTAAGGGTAACCGTATAGGTTCCTGCTGCTAACAACGTCGGACTCGGTATAGACGGATTTTGTTGGGTAGATGTGAAGTTATTTGGGCCTGACCATGACCAAGTATAATTGTTGCCTGTAGGGTTAGGAACAGCGCTAAAATTCAGCGGCTGACCGCTACAAATAGGGCTTGTGTTGCTGGCTGTAAGTGTTGGCGTCTGACAACAGTTGATATACATGCTGATCCGACCGATATTGTAATTTACCTCTGACCAAATATTGGCCATAGGTGCTCCTGTTCCTGCAGGACAAGACTGCATACCACTGCGTTGTAGTGTTGTGTTGAAACCATTGATACTCGTCACAAAGTTGGCCGGGCCATAGCTATTCACACAATTGGCGCCACGCGCTCCATAAACGCCAATAATTTCACCAGCCGCCACCGGAATATTACAAGCGACTACTTGTGTGGCTGGGGCATTGGTTATCGTGAAGAGTTGAATAAAGTTATTGGTGGTTGCGGCAAAGGCAGGCGGCGGACCAGCCGTAAAGCGTACTACGCGAATTGTTTGCGTGCCCGTTGGGTTGGCGTCGGGCGGAATGTATAAACCGCAAATGGTAAAGCTAGTTGGGGCCGTGAAATGATAACCACGGATCATGCTTGTGAACGTGTTGGTTTGGGTACCGACACTAATTGGTGTGCCTTGTGAATAGAGGTTCAGAAAGGAAAGCCCAACAAAAACAAGAAGTAGTAATTTTTTCATTATCGAATTAAGTTAACATGCCCACGTATTGTTTGTCTTTTATCGACATTAGGCAGCTTGATGGTTATCACATATGTATACGTACCTATCTGACAAGGGTTGCCTTGATTGGTATAAGAACCATCCCAACCGAAGTCTGGATTTTGTGTTTCAAAAATGACTTCTCCCCAACGGTTGTAAATCAACATTTGGTAGTTATATGGATCAATACCGGATGTAAAGATAGGTCTAAATGTTTGATTGAATTGATCGCCGTCTGGGGTAAATGAATTGGGAATGTAGTACACTAACCCTGGATCAAAACCTATATAGAAACTTGCGGTGTCAGCACACCCTAAATTAGAGAACGCATAAAGCACAATAGTAGAACCTTCCTCATCACTATTGAAAATGTGCGTCGGACCAACTTCATTGGATGAGCCACCATCGCCAAATTCCCAAGTATAACTATTAGCCCCAACAGAACTATTCCAAAAAGAGATGGATTGATTTGGCTCTGTAAATACTTGAGATGATGGTTCAAAGGCGGCAATTGGGTAGTTATCTACAGCAATCATATTGTTGATTGTGGTTGTACTTGAACAGCCGTTTAAAGTTGTGGTTAGTGTGACAGTAAAGTTACCTGCAGTTTGAAAATTTAAATTAGCATTAGCCCCACTTGCAGTAAGTTGGTTACTTGTTTGCCAAGAGTAGCTCGCATTATTTGCAACATCTGCAACGAAATCAACAGACAACGGCACACAACCTTGTAAAATATTGGCGCTAAATGTACTGATAGGCAACGGTGTCACCGTGACACTCGCTTGTATGGTGTCGGAGGAGCAACCGTTTAATACATTGAATACTTGTAAAGTGGAGTCTTGTGTAGGTAAGAATGTATTTGAGGAAATGCCTTGTACTGCATTAGGGCCCCAATAATAGATCCCCGCAGGATTGGCAACAGCTTGCATGGTAACCTGATCACCGGCGCAAATTGTTTGGTTGTTCATTGTAATTGTTGGTACGGGGTTCACCGTTAAGGTGGCACTTACGGGTAAAGAGGTACAACCGTTGAGGGTGTAAGTGACGTTTTGCGTCACCGTGCTGAGCGGACTTAGTGAAATCGTGTCGTTGTTACTTCCGTTTGCCCAGTTGAATTGCCCATTTGGCAAATTGGAACTGGCAATAAGTAGACCCGTTTGACCCTCACAAATTGTTGCATTTTGGACCTGAACCACAGGCACCGGATTGACTACAATTTGTGCAGTTGCCGTGTCAGTACAACCAGCTAAGTTATAGATTACTGTATAGTTTGTTGTGGTATTTGGGTTGGTTGTTAGGTTGGCCTGCGTATTTGAATTGTTTAGCCAAGTGTATGTTCCACCCACAAGGTTGATTTGGGTTGTGATGGTGCCATTTGCTCCAGTACAGATTGTATCGTTGGTGGCGCTAATCGTTGGATAAGGATTGACCGTTACAGAGAG
Source organism: Sphingomonadales bacterium (assembly GCA_046074325.1). GTDB lineage: Bacteria > Bacteroidota > Bacteroidia > Flavobacteriales_D > Crocinitomicaceae > UBA952. The sequence continues at coordinate 22 of JBJTNX010000041.1, read as the reverse complement.
TGTGGCTGTATTTGCACAAACG
>JBJTNX010000040.1:0-6800 GCA_046074325.1 Sphingomonadales bacterium | reverse complement strand
GGAGACCTCATGTTTTTCAAAGGAAGTAACGTGAACTCAACCACCGTCGGACACGTAGCTCTAGTTGTTGAGGTTACCCCAGATGCCATCAAATTCATTCACTCGGCAAATACAGGAGTCCGAATAGACAATTTCAAAACGTCTCAATACTACATTCAGCGCTATATCAAAACCAAAAGGCTAGATTACGGTACGCCATAATTTTTTAAATTCGCTGCATGGACATTAATCAACCCAATCAACGCAGACAATGGTTATTTATCGCACTCGCTGGGTTGTTTGTAACCAATGCAGTTACTGCCGAGCTCATCAGCAATAAACTCATTCAAATTCCTTTTGAAGCCTTCTTTTTCGGTAAAAAGATAGGTCCGTTTGTAACGATAGTTGGCATACTTCCTTGGCCAGTAGTTTTCCTGCTTACTGATTTACTCAATGAATTTTATGGCCAAAAGGCGGTGAGGCGCTTGTCTTGGATTACCGCAGGTCTTATCGCTTATTGTTTTTTAATCGTTGGCTTGTCATTGGCTATTCCTGCCCACGAAATAAAAGGGTCCAAGCTGGCAACTAACGAAGCTTATAACTTGGTATTTGGACAGGCACAAGCCGTAATCGTTGGGAGTATAGTCGCCTTTTTGGTGTCCCAATTATTGGATGCTTATGTTTTTGATCAAATTAAAAAGCGAACTGGGAATCGCTTTATCTGGTTACGCAGTACAGGAAGCACGTTGTTGTCTCAATTGATCGATTCATATATTGTTTTGTACATCGGTTTTGTTTTGCCTGGCGCGATGCCTTTGGCAACTTATTTCGAGGTTGCCCCAACGAATTACCTCCTGAAAATAGGCATCGCCGTAGCGCTTACGCCTGTTGTTTATTTGGGTCATTTTCTGCTGCGTCGCTACCTTGGCACACATGTTTCTTCTTCCGCTCAGCATTAAGTTGCCATAGAAGAGCAAGCCCAGCAATTATTCCAAAAGCGGCCGCTGCCCAGATGCAGTATCGTGCACTTTGTATGGTGTTTTTGTAAAACAGAAATGTGAGTCCTGAACCAATCAAAATACCAATTTCTAATGCGATAAACATGGTGCCAGATCCAGTGCCTCTTCTTTGCAAAGGACTCAGGTCTGCAGTCCAGGCAAATAGCGTTGGACTCGAGATTCCGGTTGCCAATCCAAAAACTGTGGCGGCAATGGAGTAACTCCAAATTTCGGAAGCTGCTCCCAACAGGAGCATGCTACAAACGAGCAAAAAGCAACCGATGAGTAATGTTTGTTGTCGTCCGATACGGTCAGAAAGTGATGAAAATGCAAGCCGGATGCCAATCGTAGAGAGGACATAAATTCCGAAGAAATACCCCTTGTTTTCAATCTTGAGAAATTCAGATAGATCTGGCGTCAAAACAAAAATCACTCCGGAGCTAATGGCGGTTAACAGCATCACTAACGCTGCGGGTTTGACAGCAGGTTCTACAATATCATCCCATCTAACAAGCAATTGGCGTCGATTAAATTCCTCAGGAGCCGGCAGTGTCTCTTTAATTTGACTTGTGAGTATAAGTGCCAATACACCAAAAAGTGCTGCCGACATAAAGAGAACATCGTAATTTGAATGTGCAAAAATAAATGATCCAAGTGCTTGTCCAACACCAATTCCCAAAGAGATAAATGTTCCCCATAGCCCCATTGCGGCGCCTCTTCTGTCTGAAGACAAGGTGTCTGTGAGCAATGCGGTTGCGCCCGTTGGTGCAAAGCCTGCGCTCAGTCCATGCAAAAAACGCAACAATAAGAAAAAGAAAAGCAAATGACTCAATGGATAGCTTAAACTTACGCCAATGGCAATAAATAGCCCAATATAAATACTTCTTTTTCTGCCAATTAGATCCGCTAGTTTTCCTGCGAATGGTCTTGAAATTCCTGCCGCAATTGAAAATAAAAAAATGATACTTCCTTTGAGATCTTGCCCGCCTAAAAGACTAATGTATCCATTCATCTCTGGCAAGATCAAGTTAAAACTCAGCATGAAAAAAAACATACTGGCACTTAGTAGCCAAAAATCTTTGGAATAGCGTTTGAACATGGGCGCAAAAGTACTTAAACCAAACCAACTCCCGATTGTTGTAAGTATATGAAACGTATATTTGTGTTAATTATGCTCGGAAGTTTAAATGCCTGCGGTCAGCAGGACCCACAAGACACCAACCAAAATAACTCTTTCAATGGCCGTGCCTTGCCAGAAAATGTATGTTATGTTGTGAACGGCGGCACCGAACGCCCTTTCACCGGTAAATACTGGGACCACCACGAAGAAGGAACCTATATTTGTGTGGCTTGTGATGCGCCACTGTTTGAAAGTCAGACCAAATACGAAAGTGGTTCGGGTTGGCCAAGTTTTTACGATGTCTTGACCCAAGGCAATGTCAAGAAAATAATGGACCGTTCTCATGGTATGGTCCGAACAGAGGTGCGCTGCAATAACTGCAACGCGCATCTAGGCCACGTTTTTGAAGATGGTCCTAAACCAACAGGATTGCGTTATTGTATCAATTCTGCAGCGCTTAATTTTATCAGTCAAAAAGAAATGCAAGAAAATAATAAGCAACAAATTACCCCTGGGTCTAGAGAACTCGCCACTTTTGGAGCCGGTTGCTTTTGGTGTATTGAGGCCTGTTTCAAAGATTTGAAAGGGGTTATATCCGTGGTTCCTGGTTATGCGGGCGGTCACAAACAAAGCCCTACATATAAAGAAGTTTGCACCGGCCAGACCGGCCATGCTGAAGTAGCACAAGTGATTTTTGATCCAGCGCTTGTTTCCTACGAAGAACTCCTGGAAGTGTTTTGGTTTGTTCACGACCCGACGCAACTCAATCGCCAAGGAAATGACATCGGAACGCAATACCGCTCTGTTATCTTTTACCACAACACAGCTCAAATGGTGAGTGCTAAAAAATACTTACAAAAACTAGAGGAAGAAAAAGTATGGGATGCACCGATCGTGACTCAAATTGTTGAAATCAACAATTATTTTGAGGCTGAGGATTACCACCACAACTATTTTGAAAACAATCCTGGGAATCCTTACTGCCAAAGTGTGGTTCGGCCTAAAGTGGAGAAATTTAGAAAGGTATTTGCTGAAAGGCTCAATTAGTCTTGCTCAGGAGCCAATCGAAGGACAATACCGTCAATTGCTTCATCGAGGTGAATTTGACAACCCAAACGGCTATTGGACTTGACAAAAAATGCTTGATCAAGCATATCGAGTTCCGCATCACTTTGCTCAGGTAACGCTGTATCAGATTCCAAATAGCACTGGCAAGTAGCGCACATTGCCATGCCGCCACATTCGCCTTTTACCGGAAGCTCATAGGCTTTACATAGCTCCATGATATTCATGTTCATGTCAGTTGGGCCTTCGAGCTCATGTGAGTTTCCTTCTCTATCGATAATTGTTACTTTGATATCTGCCATAAGATTTAGTTGTAAACACGCAAAAGATTATTTCCGTTGAATTGAGTTGCGTATTGACGCAAGCCATAAATACTGCCACTAACCGGAGAGCCGTCGTACAAAGAAAAAACAGCACTATTGCAAGAATCGAGAAGTTGTAAAAAGTTTTGGTCGTCCGGATAAAGGGCCAACGGGCAACTTGCATTTGGGTCGGCAGGAGAGTGTCTGTCAAAAGCGACAAACTCGTCGATGCCTTTACGGTAAACAATGATACCTCTGGATCCGCCGTTGAGGTAGGTCCAACCGCCAACGCCTTGTAAATCACTGTAGCTGGGTAATTGAATATCGATTGTGACATCAACGGGCACAAAAGGTACCGGATGCTGGTTAAGGTTGTTACACTTGGAGGAGAGTAACAATAAGCCAAAACACAAAAGCACAAGATTTTTCATAGGTCAAAATTAACTATTTTCATTCGCTCGGGAGCGCCTCGGCTTTTTCTTCCCATCTTTTATAGAGCAAGTCAAGTTGATTTTTCTCTTGTTCGTAACGGTTGAGAATGCCATTATATTGTTGTTTGTCTTGGTAATCTACAATACTTAGTTCTTGCTCTAGCTCATCGATGATTTTTTCTTGCTTTTCTATTTGTTGTTCAATTTGTTGAATTTCGCGTTGTAATTTTTGTTGATTTTTATCGATTCGCGGCTTCACGTTCGGTACTTCAACGCGCTCTTTTTTCACTTCCTTTAGCTTGACAATTTCTCCGGTTAAATTATTTTTTTGCGTCTTGTATTGTAGGTATTCGTTGAGGTTAAAGTGGTGAATTTGAACACCCTGATTTTCGATATCCCATATGCGGTTACTCAATCCATCGACGAATTCTCGATCGTGCGAAACAATTATAAAAGTACCTTCATAATGAACCAGTGCTTCTTTGAGGACTTCCTTACTTTGAAGGTCGAGATGGTTGGTTGGCTCATCTAGAATTAAAAAGTTGGAAGGGCTCAAGAGTAGGCAACAAAGTGCAAGACGCGTACGTTCTCCGCCAGACAGCACACCTACTTTTTTGTCGATGTCTTCGCCCGAAAATAAGAAGGCACCTAAGATGCTTCTGAGATCTTTGCGCAAATCTCCTTTAGCGATGAGGTCAACTGTTTCAAAAATACTGGATTCTGGATTTAATTTTTCTGCCTGATCTTGCGCAAAATAAGATATCTGTACGTTGTGACCTAGATGGACTTGTCCGTCGAAATCAATGGATCCCATTATGGCTTTGAGTAGGGTAGATTTACCTACGCCATTTGGGCCGAGTAACGCAATTTTTTCTCCGCGTCCTACCGTGATGGAAACTTCCTTAAACAAGCAGCGCCCTTCATAGCTTTTTCCGAGTCCATTTACTTCAAGCACCCATTTCCCGGGTTGAACAGCGAGTGGGAAGCGTAATTTTAGTCGGGCAATTTGATCTTTTTCAACGCTTATGCGCTCGGTCTTATCCAGTTTTTTGATGAGTGATTGCGCAAAAGCGGCCTTGTTTTTTTTGGCTCGGAATTTTTCAATCAATTCCTCTGTATGCTTTATATCTTTGTCTTGTTGTTTTTTAGCTTGTTCTAGGCGTTCGAGTTCTTCTGCACGCAGTTCTTTGTACTTAGAATAAGCGTATGGAAAGTCAAATATTTGCTGTCTCGAGATTTCTAGCGTCCGCGTACTTACATTATCTAGAAATAAACGATCGTGTGAGATCAAAATAACCGCGCCTTCAAAACGCTGTAAATAACTTTCTAACCAGCTAATAGAAAGGATGTCCAGGTGGTTTGTTGGTTCGTCGAGCAGAAGGATGTCTGGCGTATTGACAAGAATTCGGGCTAGTTCTGCTCGCATTTTCCAGCCGCCAGAACATTGGGAAATTAATTTTTGTTGATCGAGTTCACTAAAGCCGAGTCCTTCTAAAGTGGCTTTGATTTTTTCTTCCCATTGATACCCATCCAAAAGGGCAAACCGGTGATTGAGCTCGCTCAATTCATCTAACAAGGATAAATAAGACGCACTCTCGTAGTCTGTTCGTATGGTGAGTTCTTCGTTAATATGATCAAGCCGAGTACGAATGGCGTTTAGCGCTTCGTTTGAAAAGAAGAGAAAATCATATACGGACCGCTCTGATTCAATAACAATGTCTTGTGTCAAAAAGCCAAACTTGAGTTGCTTCGGATGATGCACCGCGCCTTCTGTGGGTTTAATGCTGCCAGATAGTATGCGAAGTAAGGTAGATTTGCCAGCACCATTTTTTCCCACTAAGCCAACACGGTCGCCTTTGTTGATTTGAAGACTTACGTTTGAAAATAGATATCCTTGTGGTAAGAAATAGCCAAGACGCTCAAATTGTATCATGCCGCAAATTTAATTGTTTCTAGGGTAAATGTATTTAAGGCATGATTTTTGTTCAAAACACAACAAAATTCAATTATAATAGTTATATTGTCAAATTCTTATCAAAATTAACAACATATCATGGGTAGACCTCCAACCAAACCAGCCAGATTACGCAACGGATTTTACATTGAAGTAAAATCACAAGGTTCGTCAGCAATTTTAATACGTAGAGATACCCGAGAGCAAATGCTTTTAGCTGCCGAAGACTACGCTCGCACCAAAAATGTCACTATAAAAGGAGAGATGCGCAATGACAAATGGATTGCAGAGTAGTTATCGTTTTTCTTTTTGGCTACCCCTTTTTGCTGTTTTACTCATCTTAATCCCTGTCTTCATAGGCTTGGATCTCATTGGACTTGCAAAATTCAGCGGTGTCGCCGTTTTGATATTATTGCTCGTTGCTTTGCGTAAATGGTTCGCGCTCGCACGCACGAACAACAATAGAGTAGAGCGCATCATGCTCACGACCAACGACTTATTTATGCTGAAGCAAATATTGCCGGTTTACAGTAAGTTATCAAGCGTCGATCAACGCATTTTAACCGATCAACTTGGTTTGTTTTTAGCAGAGGTTCAGTTTAAAGGCGAATGGACGCCAAGGTCAATTTTCAGTATTGGTGTTCTTACTGTACTAGCCACCTGGCAAGATGGCTATCAAAACAAACAGCATTGGGTTTTTTGCGCAGAGGGGCCAAATTCCTTTTACGTAGAAAAACAGCCTTCACAGCGCTTTGATTTGCCAAATGCAACCCTTCCTTCTGTAGACCTTTCTACACTACTCAACCATGATGCCGTCTTGCATTTTAAAAACGACGTGTTAGCACTGGTTTAAATATTGCTTAGAATCAGTAAGTTAGATTTTTAAGCAAAAAAAAATTAAAATTTCTTTCAAAAAAGCATTGCGAAACCAAAAAGAGTACATATCTTTGC
>JBJTNX010000039.1:0-14835 GCA_046074325.1 Sphingomonadales bacterium | reverse complement strand
ACTGAAATTTGAGGCTTTGTTTTTTAGGAAGTTCTACGCCAAACCCAACAAAATAGCGCCATTGAACGGTAGCACCTGATACAATAATACCTGTAGGTGTAGATACGGTATTTGCATTCAAACAGGTAAACAAACAAGTAGCATTTGGCGCAACAAACTGAGTCTGAGCTATGATATTAAAAATTTTCAGCTCAGCCCACAACTCAGTGCAGAACACTTTTACCGCTGGAATGCAAATACAGTTTACACTCCTACAGCTGTTATTGTAACAGGCGCTACCGTTCAATGGCGCTATTTTGTTGGGTTTGGCGTAGAACTTACTAAAAAACAAAGCATCAAATTTCAGTTTGGCTTGCGTGAACGCTCAAGCGGTATACAGCCATTAATAAGAGCTTCTTACGGCATTCAAATCTAGCCGCAAAAGCACAAAAAAAAGGGAGAATCCGAAGACTCCCCCCTTTCCATCAATCAACATTTTGAATATTAGAAACCCGGATTCTGTTGTAAATTCGGATTGAGTACGATATCTGAAGTAGGAATCGGATATAAATTATATTTTTCTGCAGTTGCCTGTCCAACATCTAATCCGCCTTTGAAAGGCCACAAATAGGTTCCACCAGTGAACTGATCAAATCTAATGAGGTCGGTACGACGTGTGCATTCCCAATTGAGCTCACGTGCGCGCTCATCTAAGAAGTCTTGAAGAACAAGACTTGAATAATTGTGTGATTGGTCGCCAAATGCCCTTTCACGGATTTTATTCATATAAAGCAAAGCCGTAGCCTCATCACCAGAACGGAACTTAGCCTCGGCATACATTAAAAATACATCAGCCAAGCGGAACATCGGATAATCGACATCTACATGTGCTGAAGTAGCATTGTTAGAACCGTTTAAACCATCTTTGGTTTTGTTCTTAAACTTCGGATTTGGGTATCCTTGGATAAAGGTACTCATAGATGTTATGTCCAATTGGTGTCCGGTATTGTAGAACATCCAACGTGAGTCAACAGAAGTATCTGCAAACTTCTCAATGAACGGACGCGTGGCGCGGTTTCCTGCCCATTTGCCATTGACGCCATAATCTGCAGCTACCATTGTGCCTCCTAGTGTAGAACAAATCAAGAAGGTTGTGCCACCCCAAGTTTGTGCATACAAGCCGTCATACACAACTGGGAAAATGATCTCAGGGGAGGTATGGTTGTCTGCCAAGAAAACATCTTGGTAAACGTCGTCAAGTTGGAACGTGTTGGTATTGATGATTTTTTCACAATAGGTTGCACAATCTGTGTAACGCTCAGTTCCAGTGTACACTTTAGCATTTAAGTACATTTTTGCCATGAGTGCGTGTGCAGCACTTTGAGATGCACGACCGTAAGCAACAGATGCTGCAGGTGTGAGGTCGTTTTCAATAGCTTTGATTTCAGATTCGATATATTCGAAGAGATCTGCTCTTTGGATCTGCTCAGGCGTAAATGCCCCTACACGATCTTCCTCTGTTACGAAAGGAACATTTCCAAACAAGTCCATAGCATGATAGTATGCCAACGCGCGTAAGAAACGTGCCTCGTTGCGCATGGTTACTATTGAATTAACCTGAGCGCTTGAAAAACCGCGCTCATTGAGTTTTTCATCGCGGGTTTGCCAGATAAACTCATTGCAGAGGGTGATTTGATAGAATATACGGTAATACATTCCTTTCACCCAAACGTTGTCGGCATTCCACTCAGATTTGTTTAAGTCTGGAATTCCTGGGTCATTCCAGCCACAAATTGCTTCGTCGGTTGGAAGTTCTTGGAGGTTCCAAAGTACGCGAACATATGCCGAGAAACCTTCATCGATACCCGCGATGTCGGCCTGTCCTGCAGGACCTTGATTACCGGTCATCGACATTCCAGAATACAGTTTTGCAAGTACCTTGATGTAGTTGTCTGGGTCGCTGTAAACGGCCTCAGCATTTAGCCCGTATTTCGGGTTTTGATTGAGGTTTTTACCACAAGCACCTAATAAGAGTGCTGTGGAAAGTATGGTATAAGTGACTAATCTTTTCATGGTTCAAAAATTAGAAATTGAACGTTAAGTTAACTGAATACACGCGTGGACGTGGATAGAAATTGTTGTCGATACCTCCACCAATTTCTGGATCTTGACCGGAATATTTCGTAAGAACAAAAGCGTTCTGCACCACGAAGTTGACGTTAAGACCCACTTTTTCTTTTGCAAAACCTAATTTGCCAAAGTTATATCCTACATTGATGAAGTCCATGCGCAAGAAATTAGCGCTTTCCAGATAATGATCAGACATTAACTGACTTGCAGTGGTGCGCTGTACTTCGTCTTGATAGTACAAAGAACTAATGTTGTTGAGGTATTTTTTGGTACCATCAATAGTTTGGAAGGTAGCACTGTTTGAATGGATGTTGTTGTAAATCGTTGCACCCAATTCAGCACGTGCCGAGAAACCTGCATACCATTTTTTGTATTGGAAATTGAAGGCAGTTCCAAAGAACATTTTCGGTGCAGCTTGACCAGCATAGTAGCGATCTTTAACGTTAATAATGCCGTCGCCATTTCGGTCAACAAATGCATTTGTATCTTTCCATTTGTCAGCAGCAGTAATGTTACCATCACCATTCATGTCAATCTCAGCTTGTGAGCCTACCTCGATAACACGGCCTTGAGAGTCGTATTGCTGCTCAAGAACAAAGAACGTGTAGGTAGGGTAACCAATTTGATGTGCTTGAATCGTATTACCGATACCACCGCCAATACCGCCAATCAAGACGCCTGGTGAGGTTGTATCTAGTACTTGAGCAAGTTTCAATACTTCGTTTTTGTTGTAAGTTGCATTGATTGTCCAGTCCAAACGCATGTCTTTGGTCGCAATGAGTCCGGTGTTCAATGAGACTTCAACACCGCGGTTTTGCATCGCACCAACATTGGTTAAGATTTCATTGGTAAAATTGGTGCCTGCCGGAACTGGAACCGTTGCCAATAAATCGCGGGTATCTTTTTGATAGAGATCTATACTTCCTGAAAAACGGTCGTTTTTGAAACCAAAATCCAATCCGATGTTATAAGAGGTTGTGGTTTCCCATTTTAGGTTTGCATCGAAACCAGCAGGGCGCAAGACTTGGTAATATTGGCCTCCGAAAGCATATTGAGCAGTGGTTGCACCTTGGAAATAGTTACCAATGTAAGCGTAGTCTCCAATACCATCTTGTTGACCTGTTACACCCCAACCAGCGCGTAATTTGAGCATATTGATTGTTTTGCTGTCTTTGAGGAAATCCTCTTCAGAAATTAACCAAGCCGCAGAAGCAGCAGGGAAAATACCCCAACGTGTATCTGGACTGAAGCGTGATGAACCATCGCGGCGAACAGAAACATTAAAGACATATTTACCGGCATAGTTATAAATAGCACGACCGTAGTAAGACATCAATACGTTTCGAGTGTAAAATGGAAATGCAGCTTCAGGAGCAATTACACTGTCTTGTGCTTCATTCCAAGTTGGGAAATTAGGGCTTTCGGTATCCCAATCTTGGTAAGAATAACCGGCAACAACTTCCAAAGTTTGGTTTTCCCATTTGCTACCTGAGTTATAGCTTAAGTAGGACTCGAATAATTTATTTGACTTCGAGGTGCGGTATTTAAAATAGCGGCCATCTGTGAAATATCCAGAAGCCGAAGTTGCAGGTGTAATGGAATATCCGGTCCCTTCTGAGTAGTCACCCCCCACATTGACGGTGGCTTTCAACGATGGTAACGATGGTAAGTTATAAGTAAGTTTCGCATTTGCTATAGCACGGTTTACTTTACTTTGATCGGTAGACTGCTCGATTAAACCCAATGGATTTCGTGGTGAAAGCGTATTTGGCTTGTTGTTATCTACCCACTCAAAGTAACCGCCATAAACCTCAGATCCTGAATAAATGGGCTGGGTTGGGTCAAAAAATGCTGCGCCTAACGCACCGCGATTGGCAAAAAAGGAAGCCGTTTGTACATATTTCACATTGGCCTCTACTTGTAAGGTTTTGTCTAGGAAAGACGGATTCATGTTCAACCCTACAGAGGTACGCGCAAATTGGTCTCTTTTAAGGATTCCGTTATCGATGCGGTTACCTACAGACAAACGATATGGGAAATTTTTAATCCCGCCTGTGATTGATACGTTGTTGTCGGTGACAATTGCAGAGCGAAATACCTGACGCTGCCAATCGGTACTGGAGTCACCGAGAAGCGCTTTTTGTTGAGCTGTACCGTTGGCATTTACCAAATTGCGAAGGGAGTCCGCACTGAGTACATCAAAATATTTGGCAATTGTAGAAACAGAAGTCTTTGAATCGAGTACAACTTTAACATCGTTGGATGCAGAACCTCTTTTTGTGGTAATCAAAATGACACCGTTTGCCGCTCTAGAACCATAAATGGCGGTGGCTGAGGCATCTTTTAGGACCACAAACGATGCGATATCATTTGGGTTGATCAATGATAAAGGGTTTGCTGCACCAGCAATTCCGCCGTTATCGAGCGGAACACCATCGACAACAATCAACGGATCATTGGAAGCGTTAATAGAAGTTCCACCGCGTAGTCTAAGCGTGCTGCCAGAACCTGGAGCACCGTCGTTGGAGGTTACTTTAAGACCTGCTACCTTACCCATCACAAGTTGTTCTGGGGTGGCTAATGAGCCCTGCACAAAGTTCTTTTCGTTGATAACCGTTGCAGAACCAGTGAGGTCTTTGGTGCGTTGGGTACCATATCCGATGACCACAACATCGCTCACATCTTGCGTTTTGGATGCAAATTGAAAGTCATTGGTAATCATTTGGTTGGCCACAACCGTTACTTGGTCGTTCTGAGGACTGAAACCCATGTATTTGAATATCAAATTGTAGGATCCGGCCTTTAGACCAGTTATTTCATAGTATCCTTTGTCGTTGGATACCGCGCCTTTGCCCTGGCCCTCTACCAATACCGATGCATTGTAGAGCGGAATGCCAGCTGCGTCTGTGATGGTTCCACGGATTCCGGTTTGCGCAAGGGCAAATGAGGAAAAACCAAGAAGCACCAAGAAGGCAAAAAAACTTGTAGTAGTTTTCTTTTGCATAGTTCTCGTTTTAGCGTTTTACAGATTAATCAGTCAAATATATTTGATTTTTTCTTAATGTCAAGTTGACACAAAGAAAAAGTTATCACCATAAAATTTCCATTTTCAACTCAGCTTGTTCAATTTTTAACTTTGGATAATCTTTGATGAGAATTGTTTGTTCAGCTTTGTTGAATTTAAAAGCCACTTTTTTGCCATTGATGTAAACATTTTTTGGTGCGTCTGGTGTATGAATCAGCAACTTAAAGTGAAAGTACTTTTCCCAGAGTTTTGCGCCAATTTCCGGCTTAAATAAAAGCGTACAGGTACTTGCCTGGTTAGAAGCAGAACAAGATAACTTTTTTGCAGCACCTTGGGCCTCTGCATCGAAAGTGTAACCATCGTCTTCGTACCAAATGAAAGACGTCGACTCTTCTGCCTTTGGATCGATATAAAAATGCAAAACGACCGCAGTGTCTCGATAACTTTCTGTTGACTGCACCACAGGACTCATTGGGATAAATGATCCGGATCTAACAAATACAGGGATATTTTGCAATGTTTTGGGTGTGGATACGGTTTGGAATATCGTTGAAGACGAATTCTTCTTTTTTGTAGCGACTAATTTTCCGGTATAAAAATCAAACCAACTTGTCTGAACAGGAAGTTTTGTCTGATATACTTTTTCTTTGGTTGCCTTCATCGAATCTGTGATGGCATGTACCAAGAAGGATGAACCCCACATATACGTTTCAGCTTCATTGAACGCCCAAGTTGCATCAGGGAACTCTAAAAAAATTGTGCGCAACAATGGGATTCCTGTTGTCGCATTTTCATAAGCTAAACTGTAATTGTATGGGAGTAATTGATAGCGCAATTCTATTGCCGCCTTGGCCAAGGCTTTGGTTTGCGCATCTTTGAAAACAGCTTCGCTTGCTACTTCTTGCTGCGCATGCGGTCTAAAAATCGGTTGAAATACACCGTATTGTAACCAACGCACATACAGTTCGGGGTCGTTATTGGCGCCTGCAAAACCACCCAAATCAGAATGCATATATGCCATACCTTGCAAACCCATTTGCATAGAGATTTCCATTTGTGGTTTAAGGCCACCCCAGGTTCTGTTGACATCGCCAGACCAAGGCACCATTCCATAGCGTTGTGATCCAGAATAACCAGCACGCATCAAAATAAAAGGACGCTCCGATGGATAATCGCTGCGGTAACCATCGTAAAGTAAGCGTGCCCAATCGTGGCCGTATATGTTGTGAACTTCGTCGGCCCATTTGTCACCATGTTTGAGTTTGGTAGGATGTACTTCTGGCTCACCGAGATCGCCCCAAAAACCGGCGGCGCCGTACGAATGCAACTTTTTGTAGATTTCCCAGAACCAAACCCTTGCGTCAGGTTTATACAAATCAATTAGTCCTGTGTTTCCGAAATAGAAATCGTAACGAAAGGCGTTTCCTAGCGAATCTGTACCAAGCAACTTCTTTTGTTCGGCGTCTTTCCATGTTCTAGAAGTAGTCAACACAAAGGGCTCTGTAATCAGGACAGTCTTGACATTTTGACTTCTGAAGTCTGCAATCATTTGTTCGCCATTCGGAAAAGAGTCTCTAAAAAATTCAAAATTTCCAAGTGTTCCTTGAATATCTTTGCCAAACCAGTAAAGGTCGAAGACAATTGCATCTAAAGGAATTTGTTCTTTCCGAAACGCAGCAACAACTTGCTGAGCCTCAGTTTCAGAATGGTAACCAAAGCGGCTCGAAAAATTACCGAGTGTCCAACGCGCCGGCAATGGCTGTCTACCAAGTAGAGCTGTCAAAGAAGTGGTAAGGTCTTTCCAATGATCAGAGAAAATAACTTGATAACGCATAGGACCTCCGATGACCTCATAAGTAAGTTTATTCTCTTTTTTAGAATCTAAGTCGAGCCAACCGATTTGCGGATTGTCAAAATGCAGTGCATAACCTTTGTCTGAAATCACAATAGGCATCGTGAAATTCATGAGCTCTGAGTACGTTTCGTAACCATAATGTGCACGGTTATATAATTGCAAACGGTAACCGCGTCGATTCATGCCAAGCGCCCTTGCACCTGCCCCCATTAACTGTTCATCGGCAGTCAAATCAAATTCAATCTTTGGCGTTTGATCCAAATAATAGCCTCTCGCTTCGGAGACTTCGGTCGATTTATAGAAATACGTAATATCAAATGGTTTGGTAAGGATCTTAACCCCAACTTCGCCGTTTTTTAAAATATACATTTTAGAATTTCCATCTTTAACTGCCGCTGTCGGGCCGTCTTGAATTTCCCAAGGACGAGTTTGTGCGTCAATGCGCACGGCATGTGAGCTATCCAATTTTTCAGAAGCGCCATTGGGGATGAACGTTGTTTGAACAATATATGCAGACAATTGGGCAATAATATATTTTCCATCGGACACTTGAATTTCAGCGCCAGCGTCCGTTAGTTCAATGCCTACAAATTGACGCTTTTGATTTTGACCAAAAGTTAAAAAGGCTCCAGATAAAAAGACGAATAAAAGAAGATGAAAACGCATTTTAATGATGAAGTTTGATGATATATGAAGTTTTTGCTGGGATTTTGCCCGTTTTTTGTTCGAAATCAAAAGTTTGATTAGTTAAGACATCTTTGCCAAATTCATAACCCTGAAAGCCCTCTGAAAAACGGCTCCAAGTGAGCTCTTCTTCTTTTTGAGAATTGTTGAGTATCACCATAATGACTTCTGCATCCTCGCTGCCTGCCTGTTCAGGATTCAAGTACCTGAAATACACATATACGTTGTTTTGAGGCACATATTGTAACAACGCACCTTCGTGAATGACCCGCTGGTTTTTTCGCCAATTGAGTATATTGCTCGTGAATTGAAAATAAGCTTCTTGATTGGCATCTTTTTGTAAGTTCGCTTGCGTACCAAATAGATCCCTTCTAATGTCGGCGTCTCCCAAATCTTTGTTGCCGCGCATGCCAATCTCAGAGCCGTAGTACAATTGTGGAATGCCGCGCGTAGTGGCGATCAGCGTAAGTGCTAGTTTGTAATCTGAGATATTTGGGTAGAGCTCATTAAAGCGCTGGGTATCGTGATTTTCCATGAAAACCAACAAATTATTTGGATTGGCATAAAGATAATCTTGGGTGAAATTCTCATAAAAACGCACCATTCCTCTGTCCCAACCTTGATCATGCTCTCGCCAAGCTTGCATCATGGCGTCGTGCAAAGTAAAATCCATGACAGTAGGCATGTAGCTATTAAAAGACTGCAATGCACCAATAGGACTATCTTTTTGCCAAAAAGCCATTTGGGCTTGGTCATGCATCCAAACTTCACCTACAATATTTAAATGCGGGTATTCATCAGTTATGGCTTTTGTCCATTGCGCAATGGCATCTTTGTCATTGTAAGAATAGGTATCGACCCGCAAGCCATCTAGATGTGCATATTCGATCCACCAAATGGTATTTTGAATAAGGTACGTTAACAAAAGCGGGTTGTTCTGATTCATATCTGGCATGGTAGTGTCAAACCAACCATCGGCAGAAGCATTTTTATCAACCTTAGAGGCATAGGGGTCAAATTGGGTGGTGGTGCGGTAACTTGAGCGTGTAAATTGATCAAACTGATGTACCCAGGTGCTTGTTGGTAAATCTTGGATCATCCAGTGCTTGCTGGACCAATGGTTTGGCACTTCATCTTTGATGACCTTTAAGCCCATTTGGTGCGCTTTTTCAACGAGCGCTTTGAAACTTTCATTTGTTCCATAGCGTGCATCCACTTTATACAAATCGGATTGCGCATATCCGTGATATGAATAGCTCGGTTCGTTGTCCTCCAAAAATGGTGTCATCCAAATAGTGGTTGCTCCTAGTTCTTTAATGTATTGAAGGCGATCATTCACACCTTTGAGGTCTCCACCATGGCGCCCGCCAGGTAAATTAGGATTTACTTGCTCTTTCATTCCGAGAACAGCATCATTCGATGGATCGCCATTGGCAAAACGATCTGGCATCAGTAAGTAAATCACATCAGCACTTGTAAAACTATTGCGAAACTTACTGTTCGCAACGCGTGTTTCGAGTTTAAAATCATGGTGCGCGACTTCTTTCTTTTTGTCCATTAGTCGGATTGGATAAGTACCCGCCACTTTCTGTGCCGTTTCTAGTGTTAGAAAAATATAATTTGGATTTTCGGTCCTGATCTCCTCTATTATTTGAAGGCCAGAGACCTCTACTTTAAACTTGGCAATTTCTTGGCCATGCAATAAGACCTGAACTTGGTGGTGTTCCATTCCTACCCACCAATTGGCGGGTTCAACGTGTTGAAGTACTTGTGCACGAAAAGCACCAAAAAATAAAAAGATCAAAAAAAGGTTATTCCATTTCATATACGCGTTGTTGGGTTCCATTTTCAAAGTTCAAGATTTTTACACAATTTTTAGTAGCTGGATCTATTACCCTGCCAATTATATCCGTTACAAAAAGAACTCTTCCTTGAGGGAGTTCAAATTCATCAATACCCATCGAACAAGGATTTGGTAAAGCAAGGTATGGACTCAATTGCGCTAAGGCGCTAGATTTTCTATTTTGCAAGTAGGGAATGATGCCGCTCTTAACATGTGCTCCCCATGTTTGTTGTAAGGCATTCAAAAAATCTTGATCGGTAAAGCCATAATCCAATCCTTTGTAATCGTCTTCTAGGGCAGCTGGAGCAATGAGCTGTTGCTCTTGTTCGAGCAAAAGCTGCAAGCTATTGACATTCCATATGGTATTGAGCAAATCCAACATGTGGTATGTGAAACGATCCTTGAAGTAAGGGTTAGCCATTAATTTGGTGTACAACGGCCTGGCCTGATTCGATGGAGACCACGCATAAATATTGCGCTGTGCCCAATTGATATTAAACCAATCGATTCCATAAGTGTTGTCGAGGTCGTAGGATAAAAACACGATCTTGCCATCGTCCTCGCGTTGGTAGAGGTAGTAATTATTCTTGTTGTAGGCATAACCATCCCACTGGCCCATTAATATTTCTAGCGCAATATTTCGCAAAAACAAATCGACATCAAAAACCTCTTGAATGGCACAAGCAAACCCACTTGCAGGCGTATTATTGAGCACGTCAATAAAATGCACCAAAGCCGAATAATCTGCCGAATCTTTGTTGGTTTTAAGCTCATAAACTTGTTGGTAATTGCTCGGGTTTGCTCCCCACCACGTTAAATCCGCACCGTAGGCGCATTTCCACAAATTACCATTCGACTGACCTGGGAAACGCAAATCCAAAAATTCATCGTCCAAATGTTCTACGTTGATATATAATCCTTTATAGGCATTATTTATGTAGAGTTTTACGTAACTAGTTCGAGCAGCCGCAAGGCCAGCAGAACGCAACAAATGATGAGACAAAAAAGATCTTAGAATCGAAACATCGTTGTGTTCACCGTTCAGGTTCATTTCTTCTAAACCCTGAAATTTCTGACTTGAAACAAAGCGGTTGAAATCCACCTTGAAAGATTTCTTCTGTGATGCCAAGGAGGTATTCCCGCGTGCTCTAAAACCTATGCTGTCAATCGTAGTGGTAAAATTGGCACTTTGATAGGTAACCGTGGCCATAAACTCATGGGCTGCATAGAGGCTGTCGCCTAATAAAAGGTTCAACGAATCTGGAGAGATGTCAATATAAACGGCAGCGACTTCACCTTGAAAAAAAGCATTGTTGAAAGCCGGCTGGGGTATCTGCGCAACTACAACTTGAGTTAAGAAAATACTGAAAATGAAAGAGAGGAACAATTTCATTTCTGCATTAATCAATCTTTATAAATCCTTGGTTTGCCGTTGCCTTTCCTACTTTTACCAAAAAATGGTATGCGGCACTTGGCAAGTTTTCAATTTGAAGCTCAACGTGGTTTTCACCGTTATTGGTCATCCCCCTTTTTTGAACAACCACTGTTCCGCTTGCATCAATCAGTAGGATTTCATAAGGCTCTATTTGAAGTGCAGAAAAAGTAATTTGAACTTGATCTTGGCTCGGGTTAGGATAAATCAATAATTCAAAATCAGAATTCAGGATATCATCGATAGATGCAGGTGCATCGGTAATTTCAGGTTGAGCCAATTTAACATCCGTATAAATGCGGTATTCGCCGGGTTGTAAACTGATTGGAGACAGCGCATTGCTTACATTGATGCTATCGCCAGTAAAGTACTCGTACCACCAACCCGCATGTTGGAAATTTGGTATACCACTTTGGGTGCTGTTTGCAAAGTTGGCCATCGAAACACCGTTCATGGTACTATGGTTCATATTGACGCGCTTCACGGCACCAGATAAACTATATTGAAAACTCAAGGAACGGAAGGTTTCGTAGTTATTTCTGAGGGCAAGTGTTGCGGCGTACACATCGTAAAGCTGACGTCTTCTTGCCTGCGTGTAGTAATTCCATAAAATGGGCTTATTGCACACCCGACAAGGTACTTCTATTGAAATATCATAACCCAACTCCTGAAATTGCCAGAGCATTCTTGGGCCCGGTTGGGTCAATAAAATGACGCCAAGTGCTTGCGCTCTTCCCAATGCAGTGTACAAATCTCTGGCGTTGTGCGTACTATTCGTGTTATTACCATAGGTCAAGGCTTCGAACATAGTTCGTTCTTCGTCGTGGCTCTCGGCATAAGAAACCAAGTGTGGAACGGTCCAACCACGATTGCTATAAATACCCGAACTAATATTTGAGGCATTGGTAAAGCCCATAAGCGCTTGTTGGTAACCATGTGTGACATTTCCCCAGAGCATCATGCCGTGATCTGCTAATTGTTTTTCTTCATTGTTGTCACACCAATGTTCTAAAATGACGTAAGCATCTGGTTTGTAGGACCAAATTTCATCAGCCATGCGCTTCAGTATATTGATGCGTTCCATGCTATAGGCATTGCCATTATTGATAAATCCTTTGGTATAATCAAAACGAAAGCCGTCGATATGATACGCATCGACCCAATATTTGTTGATCTGATCAATGTAGTTTTGAGTAGCTAAACGGGTATGGTCAAAGTCATAGCCCCAACAATATGGTTCATGCGGGCAAATCGCATTGAACCACGGACTATTCGCTGCTGGCCTGTTGTTAGCGGCATCCCAGTACATTCTGACCATTGGATTCTGACCAAAAGCGTGATTCAATACCATGTCAACAATAACTGCTATTCCGCGACCATGGCAGGAATCAACAAATTCTTTGAATTTTTCTGGTGTCCCGTAATATTTATCCAGCGCCATATGAAAAGAAGGATTGTAACCCCAACTCTCGTTATTTTCGAATTCTCCCGGTGGCATTAGTTCAATAGCATTGATGCCCAATTTACTGAGGTAATCAAGCGTATCAATTAAGGTTTGGTAATTGCGCTTTGCAACAAAATCTCTTACCAGCAATTCGTAGATAACGAGGTCTTTTCTTTCAGGGGCTGTATAATTTGTGACAGCCCAGTTGTAAGGTTGAGCACCGGGCTCCATAATGGTGACAAATCCGGTGGTTAGCCCAGTCGGATATGGGTGCGGGTTAGGATAAGTTTGTGCATTAATGCTATTATCGTTGTTCGGGTCTAAAACAATGGGACTCATAGGATCGGCCAAACGCAAATTGGCATCAATTAAATACTGATAGCCATATTTCTGACCAGGATTCAGGCCTGTGATTTCCAACCACCACGTGGTATTATTGGTTGCAAGATTCATATGATAGTTTGCCGTTGGCGTCCACGAATTGAAATCGCCAATGACATAGATGTGTTCTTTTTGAGGTGCAAATAATTGCAAAACAACGGTTGTATCGTTGATATAATTGATGCCGTTTACTAAGTTAGCATAGGGCGCATCTTGAATAAGGACTTGTGGATTTACAGTATAATAAGCAGTATCAATTACTTGTGTTGCGCCATTATCTGCAATGAATTCTAATAAATGTGTTCCTGCCGTAGAAGCAGTCAATGTATAATTAAGTTGGATAGCGTTTGTCGAGGATTGCAACACAGTCCCATTTTCCTTCAGGGTAAGCGTAGCCGCCTGATTTGCTGCAGCTTCAATAGATAGCTGCTCATTGATGTCTAAAATTGAACTGGACGTTGGATGAAAAAAACTGGCAAGTAAACCTGCATTTGTAGGATAAATATCGTAGTAGATGTCACTTCCGTCAGCTGCTCTACCTACAACGTTACCTGAAGCATTCCTAAACACAAAGGCCAGTTTTAAAACATTTGTGCCTGCCGGAAAACCATAAAACTGATCGATGTCTATGGTTATTGTATGCTTGTTATTGCCAATGTTGGTCATGGCTACCTCAGGATCTACGGTTCCCCAATTCCCCTGAACAAACTGCCAGTTGGTTGGAGAGGTACTCGCAGAGGTAATCAGGCCTGCATGACAATAAATTTGTGATTGACCCACCAATGCAGCATTGCCCTGAGTGGCGTCGTAAGTTACCGTTACGACATCATTTACCGTAGGAAAAGCTGGATTCAATTCTAGTATTTGAGCATTTGCAAATAAGTGCAAAGTGCAAAAGCTTAGAAATAAAATAAATTGATGTTTCATCACAGATGTATTTATAAAATGTTGTTATCAAAGACTAAAAAAGCCCAGGTGTGACCACCCAGGCTTTTGATAATGAATTGAATTGGCTTATTGCTTGATCAATTTACCAGTAGCAACTTTGTCACCTGCAACAACGTTGTAGATGTAAGAACCAGCCTGCAATGCAGTTGTGTTCATTTCAACACTTGTCAAAGCAGAGGTAGCAACTGTTTTGGTAGCAACTACTTTACCAGCAAGATCAAATAAAGTTACAGTAGCTGATGCTGCATTAGAAGCTTCGAATGTGAAGTTCACAACATCAGATGCTGGGTTTGGCGCAACAGTTAGGTTGGCAATTGCGTTTTCAGCAACAGACACACCACATGCTGTACAAGCATCCCATACGTAACAAACAGTACCTGGCATCAAAGTGTAAGTACGGTTGATGTTACCAGCACCGTCGTCAACACCACAAGAGTCAACAGCGATTGTGTTGGCAGCATCTGTACCTTCGTTTGAACCCCAGTCACCATTTACAAACTTGTAGTACTGAGTAGCACCCAAAGAAGCAACAGGATAAGAAACTGTAATTGCCCAAATGTTGTTGCCTTCGTCAGTCAATGCTGAGTTAGCATCTGCAGGAGACCAGTTAGCTACAGCACCTGCAGCAACAGAACCACCGTTATCTGTAAAGTTACCACCAACGCGAATACCGTTTGCTGCTAAAGTAGCGCCACCAGCCAAATAATTCGTGATGTCTACTTTGTAAGTTACATCAAAATTTGTTTGGAAGCTATACATACCAGTTGTGCGGTTAAAAATAACAAGGTAAGTACCGGCAGCAACAGGAATGTTCGGACCATCTTGAACACCAACACCAATTGGGAAGTCAGCAGCACCCCAGTTGATTGCCCAAGCGTCGTCTTGACGGAATTTAGCCTCACCTGCAACGCAAGTAACAATTCCGGCATACATTTCGCCGTCAACAGTAATCATGTCGACATCAGCAGACCAATCGTAAGGCGGAACGGCAGATCCGATGATACCTACAGCAGGAAATTGTGCGTAGGCAACAGCTCCCATAACAAGAGCAGTTAAAAGCGTAAAAATTTTCTTCATACTTAATTAATTAATAGGTTAATAATACTTAGTGTCA
>JBJTNX010000038.1:0-6816 GCA_046074325.1 Sphingomonadales bacterium | reverse complement strand
TAAAACGCAAATAGAAGTCCGTAAAATCACGTGTCCAATTTACGAATTTTGGCTAACTTTGAAAGCATATGTTGAGCCTCGATCCCAAAGAACTAACAGTCCAGCGCTTGCACCAATTATTACTTGGTGCGGTGGGCCCGCGTCCTATTGCTTTTGCATCTACAATAGACGAAAGCGGGCGCCCCAATTTAGCGCCTTTTAGTTTTTTTAATGTCTTTAGTGCCAATCCGCCAATTTTGGTGTTCTCTCCCGCAAGATCAGGGCGCACAGGCCAATCCAAAGACACCTTTAACAATGCCAAAGCCATTCCAGAGGTAGTTATCAATGTGGTAAACTACCCAATGGTGCACCAAATGAGCTTGGCCAGCTCTCCATATGCGCCGGGCGTCGATGAATTTGTCAAAGCGGGCTTTACCCCCATTGCTTCGGACAAAATCAAACCATTTAGAGTGGCCGAAGCACCGGTCCAGTTCGAATGTAAAATTCAGCAAATCATAGAGCTGGGCCAAGATGGCGGTGCAGGCAACCTCATTATTTGCGAGGTCGTTCAACTGCACATCCAAGAAAACCTCCTCACTGAAAACGGCCTCATCGACCAACACAAAATTGACCTAGTAGCCCGCATGGGTGCAGATTGGTATTGCCATGCCAATAGCCAATCCATGTTCGAGATCAAAAAACCCATTACCACTTGTGGAATCGGCTATGACGCCTTGCCACAAGATATCAAAAGCAGTCAAATTCTAAGTGCCAATAACCTTGGCCAACTAGCTGGCATCGAAGCCCTGCCCAACGAAACCGATGTCAATGAATACAAACTACTAGAGCTCTCCACGCTTTTTTTAGAACTCGAACACGACGCAGCAGCCCTAGAGCAAGCCTTACACAAACGCGCTCAAGAACTACTCACTGCCAACCAACTCGAAGAAGCCTGGCTCACTTTACTCTCTTTCAACAACTAAACAACTAATCACTAAATAACCGTCCATGTTTAAACTTACCGGAACCATCAAAGTCATTCAAGAAACCCAGCGCATTTCAGACAAATTTCAAAAGAGAGAATTCGTTGTAACCGATACTACCTCCATGTATCCACAAGATATCCTCTTTCAAGCTACCCAAGATAAATGCAATTTGCTCGATCAATTTCAAGCAAATGACAACGTAGAGGTTTCTTTTAATTTACGTGGCCGCGAATGGACCAGCCCGCAAGGTGAAGTCAAATATTTCAATACCATCGAAGCATGGCGCATTGAAAAACAAGGTCAAAGCCAACCAATGGGAATGCCTGCAAGCGGCCCCTCAGCCATGAACATGGGCACAGAGCCATTGCCTGGTGTTGGTACAGCTGCTGCTGCCGACGACGACGACGATTTACCGTTCTAATTTTAGAAAATACCTGTAGCCAAGCCTACGCCCACCAAAATACTCAAGAGCTTGAGTAAATTGAATTTATGATTCTCGGTGGTTTCAAAAATAATAGTGGTAGAGATATGTAAGAACATACCTACCACTATTGCTAATATCACGTTTACATTCAGTCCGAGCTGTTCGGTCGTAATGCCAAGGCCCAAAAACACACCAATGGGTGTCATGAGGCCAAATGCCAATAAAATCAGCCACGCTTGTTTACGTCTGAGCTGTGTCGCCATTAAAAGCGTCATTAGGGCAATTGCAACCGGAATTTGATGAAAAACAATACCCCAAAAGAAGCTCGCATTAAAAGGAACCGTCTGGTGTTCAAGCCCCACTTGCAACATATTGCCAAGCGGAATGCCTTCGATTACCGAATGCACCGACAATGAAATAAAAAGTGCCCAAGGCATTGCTTGGCCTTTGTGAACATGCACATGGCCGTGTTCTATACCACCCGAAAAGTACTCCAAAACGAGCTGCACTAAAAACCCAAGCAATATGTAGATGCCGACCTCGAAAACCGGCAGTACCTGGTGGGTGTCATGCGCATGCCCATGATGAGCGCCATACAGTTCTGGCAATAAATGTTGGAAAATGACGGCAAGTAAAAACCCACCGCTAAAAGCCAAAGCAAGCTTGATATACTGGTTCTTGTTGGTCGCATTGAGGGTACTCACTACAACACCACCTACCACCACCGATAGCAATAAAACCAGTTCTATGATATAAAAATTCATGCTTTCTTTTTTGCAATTAAGATCAGACGATCGCTAGACGTGGCAACAAATGGCGCAAGGTCATAAGAGCCAAACGTAGACACTAAATCAAAATCAGCAGCCAAAAGGACCTGGAAATCTGATAAATGCAACGCTTGTACGCGTTCTACAAAAGTGCCTATCTCGGTATTGTTTTCTCGATCTGATATCTTTATTTTTTTGTAAATATGGGTGTCGTCGTGCCATCTTTCAATAGAAAAAGAAATGCCGTCTCTTTGGATCAAATCTTCCTTGACCAAATTGGAAATGACTTTGTTGGCATTCAAAAAATCGATGACCAACAAACCGTTTGGCTCGAGCATCTGTGCAATGGCAGCGCAGACATTTTGATTTTCTTGAAGGGTATCAAAATAGCCAAAACTTGTAAAAAGATTGAAAATTGCCTTAAAAGTAGCACCTGCTATGGGCGTGCGCATGTCGTGTACCAGAAAACGGAGTTGGTCGAGCTGTAAGGCTGCGCTGGTTTGTTCGGCACTTGCGATGCTATTTGCTGCAAGGTCAGCACCGGTAACGTTGTAGCCCATTTGAGCTAGTGTAATAGAATGACGCCCTTTGCCACAAGCTAAGTCAAGCACTTTTGCGCCTTGAGGCAAATCTAGTGCATCAGTGAGGTGGCCGATAAATTGCTTGGCTTCGTTGTCATCGCGGTGTTGATACAACAAATGATAATAGGGAGAGTCAAACCAACTAGCGAACCATTCTTTTTGAGACATGCTGCAAATTTACAATTTTCTTTGCCTAAATTCGGGACATGATTCAGATTGGACTCACCGGTGGAATTGGCGCAGGGAAAACAAGTGTTGCCAAGGTACTCGAACACATGGGGTATCCTGTATTTTACTCAGATTTGGAGGCCAAAAAATTATACGACGATCATCCCATTTTAAAAGAGCAAATGATTGCCCTTTTTGGTAATGAACTTTATCAAAATGGACATTTTGATAAAAACATATTAGCCCGACAATTATTTCAAAACCCAATACTCAAAGAAAAAGTATCCGAATTGGTGCATCCGTTGGTACGGGAGGCTTTTGAGCAATGGGCAAGCCAACAGCATACCAATATGGTTTTCAATGAGGCGGCTATTTTATTTGAAACCGGCGCATACCAACAATTTACAGCGACAATCTTAGTGGTTGCGCCAGAAGACCTACGCATTCAAAGAGTGATTTCGCGTGATCAACTCACGGAGCAAGAAGTTCGCAACAGGATAAACCAACAATGGACAGACGCCCAAAAAAAGGTACTTACGCCGTATGTCATCGAAAACGACGGCAGACCTTTACTGATTCAAATTGAGGCTTGCCTTGCCGCCATTCAAAATTAATACACCATTTTGATGTCCAAACTCCGATCCTGTTGGAGTTTAATAGCGCATTCATCGAAACCCGGAACACTTAGTTTAGGACGCACATTATTGGAGAAAGCGTAGGCTTCGGTAGGAATACCAAAGAAATTTTTATCGCAAATTTTATTGTGGTTTTCATCGTGATAAACCACCAATGCATATTTGCCAGCCTCTAAATTCTTAAAGGTGTAGCTAACTGTACCTTTTTGGGCATCTACCCGAGCCAGACGGTGCGTTTTTCCTGCCTCGGTAAAAACATCGGGATTTTTGTAGAGCGCAAATTCAACCAACCCTTTATCGTTGGAGATGCCCAACACATTGACCTTCAGATCATGGGTTGAATTTTGATGGTATTGAGGCGCAAACGAAAACAAGAAGCCAACGCAAAGCAACAAACCGAACCAATATAAGAAGTTATTTTTCATTGAAAGACTTACTCAGAAATACGAAAGTTGAGCCCAATATTGAATTGTAAGTTCTTGATGCTAAAGGACGCTTGATTAAAAAGCTGCTGCCATTCGTTGTAAGCCCCAACCTCGACGCCATTGCTTAAATCGCGGAAACCCCGATAGGCGCTGGCGCGGATACCCAATCTTTTGATCGGATTCCATTGTAAATAGGCGAAATATCCCATATCGAGTTTGGCTTGGGTATTGGGTCCTATTTCTGTACTGAGTAAAGTTGTGGATGGTGCACCCGGATAAAAAGCGTAAAAATCTTTTTGCATGGTGCCTTGTACACGGTATCGGTATTGCATGCCCCCACCAAAATGGACACTTAAAATTTTGATGTCGAGGCCCAGTGGCAAGGTGAGTAATTCTCCGGATGCCGTTTTGTTGCAAAGCAACAAAAACGAAGTGCCGGTGTCGTCGGTAGCCCACTCTGTGCTTTGATACGCCAAGTTTTGGTGTGCATACCCCAAACCACTATACGCCGTCAGAACTTTGGCAACGGTGTATCCGACTTGGAGTTCACCGCCTGCGGTGCCTCGCCAAAAAGCTTGCGGATCAAAAGGCTGTTGGGTGAGTTGATACGCCCCCTGTATTTCCTGTTTGTTGGCACCTACCTCGGCCTGTAAAGACCAACGCCACTGCGCATTGGCCAAGAAAGAAGTGAGGGTTAATAAGCAAATAAGTAGTCCTGAGCGCATTTTAACTTCAATTAACCCAAGAAAGGATAACGGTAATCAGCGGGTGGCACAAACGTCTCTTTGATGGTCCGAGCCGAAACCCAGCGCATGAGGTTCATGGCGGCTCCTGCTTTGTCGTTGGTGCCCGAGCCGCGTGCGCCACCAAATGGCTGCTGCCCTACAACAGCACCTGTCGGTTTGTCGTTGATGTAGAAATTACCAGCAGCGTTCATTAACTTTTCATTAGCAAGTTGTATGGCGTAACGATCTGTGGCAATAATAGAACCTGTTAGGGCGTACTCAGAAGTTTGGTCTACGAGCGCTAGCGTTTCTTCATATTGTGCATCTGGATAAACGTAAATGGTAAGTACCGGACCAAAAATTTCTTCGACCATGGTGCGGAATTTTGGATTGGTCGTAACTACGGTCGTAGGTGCAATATAATAACCCACCGATTTGTCATAGGTTCCTCCGGTAATAATTTCGGCATCTGGCTGCGCTTTAACGTAATCGATGTAAGCGGCAATGCGATCAAAAGCGCGCTCGCTGATCACGGCATTGATAAAATTCGAGGTGTCTTCTGGGCTTCCTTGTTTGAAAGAATTCACTTGTGCGACCAAAATTTCTTTGACCGCTGGCCAAAGACTCTCTGGTACGTAGGCGCGTGAGGCAGCCGAGCATTTTTGGCCTTGGAATTCAAACGCTCCGCGAGAAAGCGCAGTGGCCACCTCAGCAGCATTGGCGCTGTTGTGTACCATAACGAAATCTTTACCGCCGGTTTCACCTACAATGCGTGGATAAGAACGGTAGTTTTCGATGTTGTGTGCAATATTTTTCCAGAGCTGACGAAAAACATCTGTGGAACCGGTAAAGTGGATACCGGCAAATTCTTTGTGCGAGAAAATGACATCGCCTGCAACTTGACCACTCACGGTTACCATGTTGATGACACCAGCCGGTAAGCCAGCAGCTTCAAATAGCTCCATGATGACCTGTGCAGAATAAATTTGTGTTTCGGCTGGTTTCCAAACCACAACATTGCCCATCATGGCCGGTGCAGCAGATAAATTGGCCGCAATTGAGGTGAAATTAAATGGCGTCAGTGCAAAGACAAAACCCTCTAACGGACGATACTCTAAGCGGTTCCACATGCCAGGAAGCGATGCGGGCTGCTCGTTGTAGATTTGGGTCATGTATTGGACATTGAATCGGAAAAAGTCGATGAGCTCACAGGCTGCATCGATTTCGGTTTGAAACACATTCTTGGATTGTGCCAACATAGTGGCAGCGTTCATGCGGTCGCGGAAGGGGCCTGCAAGCAAATCTGCTGCACGTAAAAACACCGCTGCGCGGTCTTGCCATGGGAGCGCAGACCATGCTGCTTTTGCTGCCAAAGCAGCGTCGATAGCTGCACTCACATGTGCGGCCTCGCCTTGGTTGTAGTAGCCCAACACATGCTGGTGCTCATGGGGCATTGTGAGGGGCTTTTTATTTGCCGTAGTTACTTTTTGAGCACCGATATACATCGGGACATCGATTGGACTGCGGTCCTTGAATTCTTGGTATTTGGCTAGAAGAGAAGCGCGTTCAGGTGAACCCGGCGCGTATGATTTAACAGGTTCGTTGATAGCAACAGGGACCTTAAAAAATGCGTTTGACATATGAATGATGAATTAATGTAACAAAGTTAAAAACTTAATTGAACCAGATATCCCGAATCAGGACCTCACCGGCAAACTGATTGCAACGCTCAATGATAATTTGTTTGCCATGAAAGAGTTCGTCGCGCATGACACTCGAGTCGATTTTGAGATAAAGGATGTTGTTTTCGATTCGGATATCTGTGGTGCGTTGGGCCACCGCAGGGCCCATGAGTTCGGGCCAAGCAGCAATGAGGTCATAGGACTTCATTTTTTCTTCAAGGCCATAGGCTTTCATAATGCCTTTCACGAGTTGACCAAGGGGTTTTTCTTCACCCTGTCTTTTAAAATCCTGATTCATAGGGCGTAAGCTTGGTTTTCTTTGATTTCAATAAGTTGTGTTGCACCAGGCAATTTACTAAATAAATCGCGCATGCGGGCAGGGTCGGTGTCGGTAATGAGCACCTGACCAAAATAATCGGCACTTACCAGTGCAATGAGGCGTTC
>JBJTNX010000037.1:0-6507 GCA_046074325.1 Sphingomonadales bacterium | reverse complement strand
CGAAATGATCGAAGGCAACATGGCGGATTTCGCTGATTTAGCGGATGAAGTAATGGGTGATTTAGACAATGAAGATTAATACTGACTACCACATTCCTGTAATGCTTGAACCGTGTCTTGAAGGCTTGAATCTTCAGGCCGACGGCATTTATGTGGATGTCACCTTCGGAGGAGGAGGCCATTCGCGGGCCATCTTCGATCAACTTTCTGCTAAAGGTCAGCTCGTTGTCTTTGACCAAGACCCAGATGCTAAAAACAATGCCTGGGAAGCCGCTAATTTTCATTTTGTCCCGGCCAATTTTGCGTTCTTAAAGAATCATTTGCGCGCTTTGCGTCTACCTCAAGTGGATGGCATTTTAGCCGATTTAGGGGTGTCTTCTCATCAATTCGATACAGCACAGCGCGGTTTTAGTATCCGTGAAGACGCGCCTTTAGATATGCGCATGAATCGCAACGGCGGCCAGTCGGCAGCGGAGCTCATTGCCAAAGCAGATGAACAAACACTTGCCAATATTTTATATGAATATGGCGAGTTACGCAATTCCAGGGTACTTGCTGCTGCGCTCGTTCGCCAGCGCGACAACGCACCCATCTCCAGCACTTTTGAGCTCATGAAGGCCCTTGAACGCTATGCCCCAAAATTTAAGGACCATAAATTTTATGCGCAAGTATTTCAGGCGTTTCGCATAGAGGTCAATCAAGAAATGCAAGTCCTCAAGGACTTTTTAGAACAAGCCGCCCAAGTATTAAAGCCCGGGGGTCGTTTGGTTGTGATGTCTTATCATTCTCTAGAGGACCGCTTGGTCAAGAATTTTTTAAAGAGAGGCAGTTTTTCAGGAGAAATAGAAAAAGATTTTTTTGGCAATGTTCAAAAGCCATTTACCGAGGTGAACAGGCATCCGATCGTAGCTGATGCAGCAGAATGTGCGCTCAATTCAAGAGCGCGTAGTGCCAAACTTAGAATTGCACAAAAGAATGGCTAAAGACAGCACACAACAAGCAAAGGTCCGCAAAGGAGGTAAGGCAAATGCGTTTGCCCAGATCCTCAACGGCGAATTTTTGACCAAGTCGTTTGTGCTCGATAACCTCAACTATATTTTTTTCATCATGCTGTTGCTGTTGCTTTTAGTAGCCAAAGGTTATTACGGAAAGCAGCTCAATAAAGATATCGATACCGCTCAACGCAATCTAGACCAACACGCAGCGGAATTCATTGAGGCCAAAGCCAGACTTGAATTGGTCACGCGCCGCTACAAAATGGCAGAGCGTCTTGCGGACAGAGAATTGAAAGAAACTAAAAACGCAACAAAAGTCATCCGCATTAAGAACAAACATGAGTAAGGATCGCAATTATTTATATTACCGCGCTTACCTCGTTTATTTTGGGTTTGTCGTACTGATGTTAATGGTGCTGTATTCAACTATTAACCTTCAAATCAATGGACCAGGTGGCAGTATGCAGATGGAGAAAGGCGAATTGCCTACTCGTGTCGCTGACCGCACACCCAGAATGGGTCAAATTTTGGATCACAACGAGGTGCCGTTGGTCACAAGCGTGACTTTTTACGATATCTACATGGACCCAACGGTTGTCGATTCAGCCATATTTGATGAACAAGTCGGTGCCTTGGCAGTGGGTTTGCATCGCTTGTATCCAGATCAGTCTGCTCGAGCATATGAAACCAAAATCCGAAAGGCCCGCGCAAATGGTTTTCGTTACTTATTGATTCGTCGAAAAGTAACCAATCAGGAACGCAAAAGATTACGCGCTTTGCCCATTTTCAAATTGGGCCAAATGAAGGGAGGCATCATCGACAACGTAGAAGTCATTTTGCGCAAGAAACCATTTGGAAATCTATTGAACCGCACTTTAGGTTACTACAAAATCAACAATGGCTCTGATACCTTGCGCGTTGGTATCGAAGGTGCATACTATGACTACCTCAAAGGAGAAGTCGGTAAGGAAATCGAACAGCGCATTTCTTCTGGTTGGAAACGCACCGGAAAAATCATCAAAGATGCAGTTGAAGGTGCAGACGTCGTAACCACCATTGACAAAGAGATTCAAGAAGTTGCCCATTCTGAGCTCGAAAAACAAATGATCTACATGGATGCCGAGCATGGTAGTGTGGTACTCATGGAGGTGCAAACAGGCTATGTGCGTGCCGTAGCCAATCTGACAAAAGTCAGCAAAGGCAAATATGCCGAGAATTTTAATTATGCGCTTGGTCATCTTGAGGTGCCTGGTTCGACTTTCAAACTCGCTTCTATCATGGCAGGTCTTGAAGACGAGCGTTTTAAAATCACCGATAAAGTCAATGCTTCGGGCAGGTATTCTATTGGCGGAGACGGCATGTCTGATTCGAATCACGGAATGGGTTACGGTTTAATTACCATACAGCAAGCATTTGAAAAGTCATCAAACGTGATTTTACAACTCATTTACCGCAGTTACCGCAAAGATCCGGAAGTATTTATCGAACGCCTGAAGCAGTTTGGCCTGACCGAAAAACTGGGTATCGACCTCGAGGGTGAGCCGCGTCCAAAAGTCACTAAACCGGGAGATCCAAATTGGTCTATTCTATCCCTACCATGGCAATCTGTTGGGTATGAAGTCATGCAAACGCCACTTCAGACCTTGGCATTTTACAATGCCGTTGCCAATAAAGGAAAATTAGTACGTCCACTTTTTGTCGAAAAAATCAAGAGACACGGACAAGTCATCAAAACTTTTGAACCCGTCGTACTGAACCCTGAAATTTGCTCAAGTCACACATTGCAAATTTTACAGCGCTGTCTTGAAGGCGTCATGATTCGCGGAACAGGTAGGGCCTTAACAAGTTCTTTATTTACGATTGCGGGCAAAACTGGAACCGCTCAGCTTCGTGGTGAAAGTGGTTACCGCGACCAAAAAATCAGAGCCTACCAAGCTTCATTTGTAGGTTATTTTCCTGCAAAAAAACCAATTTATTCTTGTATTGTCGTGATTTCTAAACCGGTACGGGCTTATTATGGTGCTGCTGTTTCTGGAACAGTATTCGCCGAGATTGCAAATAAGGTATATGCGTCGGCGCTGCAATATCACCGCGCAGTCAATGATCCGCGCAATCCACTTGCCAATGACGTTCCAACCTTCAAGTCCGGCCAGCGCAGAGACCTCAGTTATCTTTTAAAGGAGCTCAATGTTCGCCATCAGCTCAATACCTCAAGTGAATGGGTACAGAGCGATACAGCAGACAAGCGCCTGCAAGTACAGCACAAAACCATTTTGCGCAACAAAGTGCCCAACGTTTTCGGAATGAGTGCCAAAGATGCGGTGTATTTACTTGAAGAGCGCGGCCTTATTGTACAAATTTCTGGCAGAGGTAAAGTTGTAAAACAATCAATAAGCCCGGGGGCATCATTAGTTAAAGGACAACTCATCCATATCAAATTGAATTAAATGCAGCAATTAGAAACACTTTTGAGCGGTATTTCCTATCAGCTTCTTCAAGGACAAATTGAAGCGAAAATTGCTGCGTTGGTATTTGATTCAAGAGAAGCACAAGTAGATACTTTGTTTTGCTGTATCGTTGGGACACAAACCGACGGCCACCAATACCTCCAAAAAGCTTATGAACAAGGATGCAGGTTTTTCTTGGTTCAAAATAAAGTAATTGCACCCTCAGATGCCACACTTATACAAGTTCAAAATACAGGAAGTGCACTTGCACAATTAGCTTGTGCTTTTTACGGTCATCCGTCCAAAGATTTGAAATTAGTCGGGATAACCGGTACCAATGGCAAAACCACTACCGCAACGCTTTTACATGACTTATTTACAAAACTCGGATACAATTGTGGATTGCTCTCAACGGTGGTCAATAAAATTGGCACTACTTCGCTTACGGCTACACACACGACCCCAAATCCGATTGCATTAAATCAATTGCTACGAGAAATGGTAGACGCAGGCTGCACGCATTGTTTTATGGAGGTGAGTTCGCATGCCATTGATCAACAGCGCATCGGTGGTTTGCATTTTGCGGCAGCTGGCTTTACGAATATTACGCATGATCACCTCGATTACCACCACACTTTTGCTGAATATTTACGTGTCAAAAAGTCCTTTTTTGATGAATTAGCACCTACTGCTTTTGCGTTGGTAAACACCGACGACAAAAACGGCCAGGTGATGCTTCAGAATACAAAAGCCAAGCGCTATTCCTATGCCCTGAAAACGCCTGCAGATTTCAAGGGTAAAATTATTGAAAACAGTTTAGGTGGTCTGGTACTACAAATCAACGGCCAAGAGGTTCATACGAGGTTGGTTGGAGCCTTTAATGCCGCAAACTTATTGTTGGTATATGGTATTGCCACGGAATTGGGACAAGACGCTTTTGAAGTTTTGCGCGTTATTTCTGAATTAACGCATGTTACTGGTCGTTTTGAACATTTGCGCAGTTCCAAGGGGCTAACGGCTATTGTAGACTATGCGCATACCCCAGACGCCCTTGATAACGTACTTTCGACGATCAGTGCTTTTCAAAAAGAAGGCCGCATCATCACAGTTGTAGGTTGTGGCGGTGACCGCGACAAAGAAAAGCGCCCGAAAATGGCTGCTATCGCTGCAGCAAAAAGCCAACAAGTGATCCTGACTTCAGACAATCCACGAAGCGAAGATCCGCAGCAAATTATTGCCGAAATGGAAGCCGGTCTAGACGCAATTGGAGCAGGTAAAACACTTTCTGTTGTCGACCGCCAGCAGGCCATCAAGACCGCCATTATGCTCGCGCAGCCGCGTGATATCATTCTTATAGCCGGAAAAGGTCACGAAACCTATCAGGAAATCAAGGGGGTACGCACTGCTTTTGACGATGTCGCCATAACACAAACACTTTTTAACCAACTCGATAAATAACATGCTTTACTATTTGTTTTCTTGGCTCGATCAATTGAATATCCCAGGTGCTGGTTTGTTTCAATTCATTTCATTTCGCGCCTCATTAGCGCTCATTACTTCATTGGTTGTTTCTGTCATCATCGGAAAGCGTATTATTGCGCGCTTGCGCTTACAACAGATCGGAGAAACCGTCCGCGATTTAGGCTTGGCAGGGCAACTAGAAAAGTCAGGCACCCCAACTATGGGTGGTCTGATCATTTTGGCGGCCATCCTCATTCCAACTTTGCTCTTTGCCAAATTGCAAAATGTATATGTTATCACGATGCTCATTGCCACTGTATGGTTGGGGCTAATCGGTTTTTTAGATGATTACATTAAAGTTTTCAAAAAGAACAAAGAGGGCTTAAAGGGTACCTCAAAAATTATTGGGCAGATCGGCGTGGGTCTTATTGTTGGCAGTATCCTTTATTTTTCGGATTCTGTTGTGGTTCACAAGCGTGTGGCGGCAAATTACCGCTTGCAAGCCGATGAAAAATTTGTTACCCATGAGCACGCGCAAGCAGAGGGCGAAAATTACAAATGGATTAAAACCGATGACATGACCACCACCATTCCTTTTTTCAAAGGAAATGAGTTTAACTACAACTGGCTAATAGGCGATATCAACAAGTCGTATGGCTGGCTCATATTTATCCCAATTGTAATTTTTATTGTTATCGCGGTATCTAATGGCGCCAACATGACCGACGGATTAGACGGTTTAGCTACGGGGACATCGGCAATTGTAGGTCTGGCATTGGCGGTACTCGCCTACGTAAGTTCACATGCCAAATTTGCCGATTACTTGAATGTCATGTACATCCCGGAGGCCGAAGAGCTCGTGATTTTCATTGCCGCATTTGTGGGTGCATGCGTTGGCTTTTTGTGGTACAACGCTTTTCCTGCGCAAGTTGTCATGGGAGACACCGGTAGTCTTGCGCTCGGCGGAATTATTGCTGTTTTCGCCATCGCGATTCGCAAAGAGCTGCTTATTCCTGTGTTATGTGGTATTTTCTTAATTGAGAATGTGTCCGTGATGCTGCAAGTGGCTTATTTCAAGTATTCCAAAAAGCGGTACGGCGAGGGTCGGCGTATTTTCTTGATGGCTCCTTTGCATCATCATTATCAAAAGCAAGGCATCCACGAGGCAAAAATTGTAGCCCGCTTCTGGATTGTTGCTGTGCTTGTGGCTGTTGTTTCGATTGTAACGCTCAAATTAAGATAGTCGAATGGACGCTCAGAATCGTTTGCTGGTCATTTTAGGCGCTGGAGAATCTGGCGTTGGGGCAGCCATTTTGGGCAAGCTAAAAGGCTGGCGTGTTTTTGTATCTGATGGTGCGGCAATCAAGGCGTCGTTTCAGCAAGAATTACAAGCAGCACAGATTGAATTTGAATCGGGAACCCACACCATCGAGCGAATTTTAGCTGCCGATTTAATCGTCAAATCACCTGGAATTCCAGATAAAGCACCCATCATTCATGCCATCCGAGAAAAAGGTATTCAAGTGATATCAGAAATTGAGTTTGCTGGATTCTATTCCAATGCCAAACACATTTGTATTTCGGGTAGCAATGGAAAAACGACG
>JBJTNX010000036.1:0-8635 GCA_046074325.1 Sphingomonadales bacterium | reverse complement strand
AGGGTAAATTTGATTTTTAAAGGAATCCAATGATTCAAATCTCATCAAAAAATATCATCTCTAATCAACAGGTCAGAGAGGTATACATTATAGGAGTTAAATTTTTACTTCAGTATTTCGTTTGTACTTCGGAACAATCGTTCAGATTCTTAAACTTGAAGATCGAGGGAAAGTAAAAAATCAATATTATTCGGAAAAAAGAGAAAGCATTTTGGAGTCGAAATTTTTTGTTACCATAATTCAGAATTTGAAAAAGTATAAATGAAGTTGTCAAAATTTGCATGTCAATTCGAAATCGACCTATCAATTACAGGTTCGGATTCGATTTATTTCAGATATCATTAAGTCCAGTAACTCATCGGAGGTTCTATCGATAAATAAAGTTTGGAATGTAATTCGCAAATAAGGTAAAGTGCCTTAATTTAAAATAGTGATTGACAAAATAGCGTTACCCAAAGCTGGTATAACAAATAAAAATTTTAAGATCGAAATGGATATACTTCTCGAAAAATTCAATGTAGTGGCCTCAGACCTCACCCGTCCGTGGGGTGGCTTTTACGTCATTGACGAAACCCAAGCCCAATTGTTTTCGGATACCTTCTTTGAGGGCTTAGATGTTTCTACGCTTACCATTGGCGGCAAACTGAGCCCTAAGATTTTGTTGGTTTCACCGCAGCAGCGCCTCTCTTGGCAGTACCACAACCGCCGTGCAGAAATTTGGCGCGTGGTAGAAGGGCCTGTGGGTGTGGTGCGTAGCCATACCGACGAAGAGGGCGAGCTCGTGGTGCACCAAGTTGGCGAATACATCAAGCTAGCGCAAGGCGAGCGCCACCGCCTCATTGGCCTAGACAACCCAGCTATCATTGCCGAAATCTGGCAACATACCGATGCCACGCACGCCTCAGATGAGTCCGATATTGTGCGTGTACAAGATGATTTTGGCCGTTAATTAATTCAATATGTCCCTTCCGACCATCAACCCTACCCAAACCGCCGCTTGGCAAAAGCTACAAGCGCACTTTGCGCAAATGAAGACCGCCCAAATGCAGGATTTATTTGCCGCCGATGCCCAAAGAACAGAGAAATTCCATATCGAGTGGCAAGATTTCTTACTCGATTACTCTAAAAATATCGTTTCGGAAGAAACATTGGCGTTGTTGCAAGACTTGGCAACCGAGGTTGAATTAAAAAGCGCTATCGAACAATACTTTGGCGGTAGCCTCATCAACCAGACCGAAAACCGCGCGGTACTGCATACGGCTTTGCGCAGCAAACAAACGGCGCCTATTTTGGTCGATGGTCAGGATATCTTACCCGAAATTGCAGCGGTCAAGGCCAAAATGCGGGCTTTTGCTGACAGCATTATTTCAGGCGCACACAAAGGCTATACAGGCAAGGCCATTCAGACTGTGGTAAACATCGGTATTGGTGGCTCTGACCTCGGGCCAGCAATGCTTGCCGAAGCGCTCAAGTACTACTCAAACCACCTGCGTGTTCATTTTATCTCGAATATCGATGGCGACCACGTCCAGGAGTTGCTCAAAACCCTAGACCCCGAAACCACGCTTTTTGTAATTGTTTCAAAAACCTTCACCACCCAAGAAACGCTCACCAACGCGCAAACAATCCGCGCTTGGTTTTTACAACATGCTAGCCAGCCAGATGTTGCCAAGCATTTTGTGGCGGTTTCTACCAACTTGCAAAAAGTACAGGACTTTGGCATTGCCTCAGAAAACATCTTTCCGATGTGGGACTGGGTTGGCGGCCGCTTTTCTTTGTGGAGTGCGGTTGGGCTTTCTATTTGCTTGGCCGTAGGCCCCGACCACTTTGAGGAGCTACTCGACGGCGCTTATCAAATGGATACGCATTTCAAGACCGCACCTTTTGAGCAAAACATGCCAGTCGTAATGGCGCTTTTGAGTATTTGGTACAACAACTTTTTTGGTGCCGAAACCGAAGCCATGATCCCCTACAACCAGTACTTGCAAAAACTGGTACCTTACTTGCAGCAGGGCATCATGGAGTCTAACGGCAAGCGCTTGGGCCGCGATGGCCAGCCCGTGAGCTACCAAACCGGAACCATTGTTTGGGGAGAGCCTGGCACCAACTCGCAGCATGCATTTTTTCAGCTAATCCATCAAGGAACCAAACTGATCCCCACAGATTTTATTGGCTTCAAGCAGTCTTTGTATGGCAACAAAGAACACCACGACAAACTGATGTCCAACTTCTTCGCCCAAACCGAAGCGCTGCTCATGGGCCGCCCAGAAGCACCAGGGCTGTCGCCATTCAAGGTATTTACAGGCAACAAACCTACCAATACCTTGCTTATTGACAAACTTACACCTGGAAGTCTCGGTGCACTGATCGCACTCTACGAACACAAACTTTTTGTGCAAGGCATTATCTGGAATATCTACAGCTATGACCAATGGGGCGTTGAGCTCGGTAAAGAATTGGCCAATAGCATCCTCACAGACATCGAAACGGCCCAAATTGCCACCCACGACCCCTCTACGACCTTTTTGTTAAAGAAGTTTCTCTCCTAAAAAGAAACACAAACATGTATAAACTACTTTTATTTTTACTGCTCGTGCCTTTTGCACTTGCAGCACAACCGGTTTTAAAAGTGAGTCGGAAGGCTCAGTTTACCTACTCCAAGTACGATGATGCTTTTTTTGTATTGGATGACTCTACGCATTATTTTACCTACAAACCCAAAGAGGCCCGTTGGCAAAAGCATTATATGCATTTGATCCTGGATGAGGGTCATACCTTTGAGGAGCTTCTGGGGCGTTTTCTTCCCTTGGCAATAGGCAAAGGACATTATTTGCTGATCCAAGATGGTTGCGGCATGGTCTATGAGCTCAAGCACGATACCCTCAAGCGCATCGATCATAGTTTTGACCAAAAAAACCAGTTTGGCAGTGCGCTTTATGCCTATGACCAACGCGTCTATATGTTTGGTGGCTACGGTTTGTTTGAGGTAAAGAACACACACACCTATTTTGACATTGCCACCAAGGAATGGTACCAGGTTTCTCGTCAATCGTATGCCTGCCCGCCAAAGCGTTCAACGCCCTATTTTATTCAGCAAAATGAGGAGTTATATGTGATGGGTGGCGTTGAAAAGTTTTTCGACAAGAATAAAATTTATACCGATATCTGGCACTATGATCCCGCCCAAAAAACTTGGGAACTGCTCGGTGAGCTCAACCCGGATTTTGTCCAGCGCACGCGCATCAGGGGTTTTGTCCAAAACAAAGACTATAAAATATTTACCTATAGTGATAAATTGACATTAGTAGATGTAGTGAATAACAAGTACTACAGTTATATTTCCAGCCGTTATTTTCCGATTCATCGCTTGGTGCCAGACAGCAAGCTCAAATACATTATGGTGGCTAGACACATTACCAGTGCTGGTCAGGATGCCTTTTTGAAAGTCCAGCAAAAAGAGGACGTACTTTATGGCAACCCGACAGAGTACTACCTTTACAAGCCGATTTCGCTATTTAAACAACTGCCCGTAGAAACCTACCTCTGGATTTCCGTTTTATTGAACCTCTTATTTTTCTTTTTACTGTTTTATATCAGACGTATTAGCAAAACCGCTTGGTACAAGCCCAAAAACCCCGTTTTACACCGTGCCGAGTTTACCGAAGTAGAGTGGACGGTGCTAAAGCTCATTAAAGAAACCCAAGAACTCGAACTTTCGGCGCTCAATAGTTATTTTGACGAACCAGGGCTCTCGTATGAGACCCTCAAGAAGCGCAGAGAGAGCTTTATAAAAGCGTTGCGCATTAAATTGGCCCTCTTGACGCGCCGAGATGTCGAGCGCTTATTGCCCGAAAGCAAGCATCCGCTGGATAAACGCATGAAAGTGATTCGTTGGGATAACACTTTGGATATCAGTCTAGAAGAATAAGAGAACTTGCAGTTCACTTAAAAACGCAGAACAAAACAATGCCCCTTGAGGCAACTATTCCGAACTTTGTAAGTCAATAAAATATGGGTGTGCTAGACCTCTACAAAATATTAGTTTTCTACTATTCATTTCGGTACAAATTCAAAACCTCACTTCGGTGGGGTTTTTTTGTGTTTGGGATTAAATGTATTTTTACGATATGAAAGTTTGGCTTCCTTTTCTCCTGTTCTTCGCTTTAAGCGCAAACCTTTATGCCCAAGTATCTGGCGCTGCGCCCGTAGCCTTGCCCGTTGTGGGTGTGCACTACGGCGGGGCTTTTAGCGGCGGCGATTTGGCGGCGCGCTACGGCTATTTCAATAGGGTCGGCATAACCGCGGGCTATAAACTTCAAAACAACTGGAGCTTTGGCATCGAGTCTGACTTCTGGTTCTCTGACAACGTACGCCTTACGGGTTTGTTTGATCATTTAGTAGACGCTTCGGGCAACATCACCAATGATCTTGGCATGCCGGCATCTGTGCTGGTGTATCCGCGCGGTGTGCATGCCAATGCCTATGTTGGTCGTGTGTTCCCCTTGAACCAAACCAACCGCAACAGCGGCCTTTTGGTTCAGTTGAGCGGCGGCTTTATGCTACACCGTTTGCGCATCGAAACCAACGACAACGTGGTGCCGCAACTCGAACTCGACTACAAAAAAGGCTATGACCGTCTCACAACAGGGCTCAACCTTCAGCAATTCGTCGGCTACTCTTTTCTCAATAACCGCGGTTCTGCAAGTTTTTATGCCGGCTTCTACTTTCAACAAGGCTTTACCTACAACCGCCGCACCATCAATTTTGACCAACCCGACATCCCGGTCTCGACCGCCCGCCGCCTCGACCTCCAGACCGGTTTCAGAGTAGGTTGGTACATCCCATTTTATTCGGCAGAACCGAGAGAGTATTATTATAATTGATGTTTTTCTTTTATACCTTTTCCATCTTTTGTTACCAATTGCTTTTGAAATTGGTGGCTTTGTGGCACCCGAAAGCCAAGTTTTTAAATGACGGGAGAAAAGAAGCGTTCAAGACCTTAGCGCAAAATCCTTCATCCTCCAACACAAGATTCTGGTTTCATTGCGCTTCTCTCGGAGAATACGACATGGCACTGCCGCTTATCGAGGCTTGTGTGGCCGCTGACCCGCAGCTAGAAGTTGTGGTTAGTTTTTATTCGCCGTCGGGCATGCAGCATTATCATAAGCGGGGTTTTGTGCCGCATGCAGTGTTTTATCTGCCGGCCGATTTACCAGCTTCAATGGCGCGCTTGGTTCAACAGGTGGGTGCCTCGCGGCTGTACTTAATGAAATATGAATTCTGGCCTCATTTATTGCGTGCTGCTCAAAACGCAAGAATGGAGGTCAATTCAGTGGCTACTTTGTTGCGCCCTTCGCAAGTGTATTTCAAGTGGTATGGCGGGTTTTTTAGAAAAGCGTTGCAGCGCGTCAGCTATTTTGGGGTACAAAATGAAACGACCCAAAAATTATTGCTTCGGGCGGGTATAGCCGCTACTAAAATAGAACTACTCGGCGACTTGCGCTTTAATAGAGTGCTTGCAGCCAAAGCCAAAGCACAGGCCAATCCAATTATTGCGGAATTCGCCAAAGGCCACAAACTCCTTGTTTTAGGGAGCAGTTGGCCCCAAGAAGAGTTGCTTCTTGCCGAAATACATGCACAATTGAATTGCAAAATACTCATTGCACCCCATGACCTCTCTCAGCGCCATTTGGATCGTTTAAAAATGCAATTTCCAGCGGCCCTGTTTTTTTCAAAGATGAAAGACACCGATCTTTCTGCATCTCAAATCTTGATTCTAGACACCATTGGCCATTTAAGCGCGGCTTATCAGTACGGAAACGTGGCATTTATTGGGGGTGGTTTCAGCGGCAGTTTGCACAATATCCTAGAGCCAGCGGCTTATGGCTTGCCACTCTTATTTGGCCCAAAGCACCAAAAGTTCCCAGAGGCACAAGCCTTTCTTGATTTAGGGTTTGCGAAAGAGGTGGATAGTCCTCAAAGTTTAAGTGCAGCGCTACAGTTCTTTTTGAAAGCGCATATAGACTTCAAGGAAGAAATTGAAACACAGGTTTTTAAAATGCAAGTGCAATTGCCAAATAGATTGGTCAATTAAAAACCGATTAATACGCCCTTTCGTTGCGTTTTTCCATCCAGTTGATAAAAGCGCGGTTCACGACTTTATTGCCGCCAGGGGTAGGGTAGTTGCCCGTGAAATACCAGTCTCCGGTGTGGCCAGGGCAAGCGGCATGCAGATTTGCTACGCTTTGGTAGATGATTTCGACCTCAGCTTGCATGCCTTTTGGGGTCAGCATTTTGGCAATTTGCGCCGAAATTTGTTGGTCTGTGAAAGGTTCGTAGATGCGTTGCACCACGTTTTTGACTTGTTCTTTGGGCAATTGCACTTGTTCTAAGGCCGCTTTGTAGACGTCGTCGATGAGTTGTGCTTGGCCGGTTTCACGCAAAAGTGCAATGGCTGCCTCGAAGGCAATGAAATCGCCCATTTTGGCCATATCGATGCCGTAGCAGTCTGGGTAGCGGATTTGCGGCGCCGAGGAAACCACGACTATTTTCTTGGGCCCGAGGCGGTCTAGGATGCGCAAAATACTTTGACGGAGTGTGGTGCCGCGCACAATGCTGTCGTCAATGACGATCAGGTTGTCGGTACCACGGCGCACCGAACCGTAGGTGATGTCGTAGACATGCGCAACGAGGTCGTCGCGGGAGTCGTCTTGGGTAATAAAGGTGCGCAATTTGGCATCTTTGATGGCGATTTTCTCAATGCGCGCTCGGCGATTGATGATTTCAGTTATTGCTTCTTGGCTTGAATTTGCCCCTAAAGAGCGAATTTGCTCAATTTTCATTGCGTTCAGCGCTTCTTCGAGGCCTTTAATGAGGCCGTAAAAGGAAACCTCTGCTGTATTCGGAATAAATGAAAAAACGCTGTTGTCGTAGTCGTGACCAACGCTTTCTAAGACATCCTTGACAATAAGGCGCCCGAGCGCTTTGCGTTCTTTGTAGATGTCGGCATCGGAGCCGCGCGAAAAATAAATGCGTTCAAAAGAACACTGGGCCAATTGGCGCGGCGCATTAATTTGGATTTCTTTGACTTGGCCTTTTTTC
Organism: Sphingomonadales bacterium; assembly: GCA_046074325.1. Lineage (GTDB taxonomy): Bacteria > Bacteroidota > Bacteroidia > Flavobacteriales_D > Crocinitomicaceae > UBA952. The sequence continues at coordinate 1,534 of JBJTNX010000036.1, read as the reverse complement.
TCGATGATCAAGGCATGGCCAGGTTTGAGTTCTTGGATATCTTCTAACTTGAGGTTGAAGGCCGTTTGAATGACGGGCCGCTCAGAGGCCACCACGCAAATTTCGTCGTCTTCGTACCAAAAAGCAGGGCGAATGCCACTCGGGTCTCTGAGTACAAAGGCACTGCCGTGGCCCATGAGGCCAGCCATGGCGTAGCCGCCGTCCCAGCGTTCAGAAGCTTTTTTGAGGATTTTATCGATTTTGAGTTCGTCTTGGATGCGGGCGTAGATATCGGTTTTTGCATAGCCCAACGCTTTATAGCGCTCATAGAGCTCGTCGTTTTCGACATCTAAAAAATGCCCGATTTTTTCCATGACGGTAACGGTATCGGATTTCTCTTTGGGGTGCTGCCCGATTTCAACTAATACATCGAAGAGCTCGTCGACGTTGGTGAGGTTGAAGTTACCTGCTACCACCAAATTGCGGGTCATCCAGTTGGATTGACGCAAAAATGGATGGCAACTTTCAATGGAGTTGCGGCCGTAAGTTCCGTAGCGCAAGTGACCTAAAAAAACTTCTCCGGTAAAACCAACATTTTTTTTGAGGTAAGCTACGTCCTGAAGCAAGGCCGGATTTTCGTCGTAAATGGCTTTGAACTTGGCGTTGATTTGATCAAAGATGTCTTGGGTAGGATTCTTTTGAACCGAACGGGTACGCGAGATATAGCGTTCTCCGGGTTGCATATCGAGTTTGATATTGGCAATGCCGGCGCCGTCTTGGCCTCGGTTGTGTTGTTTTTCCATGAGGAGGTGCATCTTGTTGAGGCCCCAAAGTGCAGATCCGTATTTGTCGAGGTAGTAGTCTAGTGGTTTTTTGAGCCTTAAAAGGGCGATGCCACACTCGTGTTTAATCGGATCACTCATGGAAAATAATTTGGTAGCAAAGGTAATTCTTTATTCGTAATTTTGTGTTGTGAAAAGCCTGATTGTTACTTTTCTTATCCTCCTGCAGCTCGCTATGCAAATAGGCGTACCTGTCCATACGCACTTCTGCGAAATGGACGGTGTGTTTGCTTCGGTTTTGCTCAAGGTAGACCACCAATGCGCCGAACCACACACCGACCTACCGCCGTGTTGTCAAAAAGAAAAACCCAAAAAAGATTGCTGTTCAGACGAAGTAAAGGTCATCAAAACAACCCTCGACCAGATTCATTCTTCTTATGAATTAGGAAATTTAGAAATGGTTTGGTTTGCCGAGCTTCCAGCACGCACGCTGCAATTTCATTTGGATTTTGACCAAACTATTCCATCTTCATTTGACGAGAAAGTCAAGCGACCACCACCGTTGTGGCGCTCTGGTAGACAGATACAAACCCTACACCAAACTTGGCAAATATGAATTCGCATTCAATGCATGAATTGAATGTTGAACCCATATATTGTCTATGAAATACTTTTTTTTATTGGGAAGTTTATGTATGCTTTCCGCGCTTCAAGCCCAAATAAAGGGCGTGGTGCAAGGTGCAGACTCACTGCAAACCAAACCACTTAAAAAT
>JBJTNX010000035.1:0-2868 GCA_046074325.1 Sphingomonadales bacterium | reverse complement strand
CGTAAACAAAAACAAAATATGTCTAAATTAACTTTCGAAAACCTACTCGACGCCGGTGTACACTTTGGTCACCTTAAGCGCAAGTGGAACCCGGCAATGGCTCCTTACATCTTCGAAGAGAAGAAAGGAATTCACATCATTGACCTCAACAAAACACTTCTTCACCTCGATCACGCTTGTGCAGCAATGAAACAAATTGCTAAGTCAGGTAAAAAAGTGCTTTTCGTAGCGACCAAAAAACAAGCGAAAGAAATCGTAGCCGAGCGCGTTGCGGCTGTCAATATGCCTTTCGTTACAGAGCGTTGGTCAGGTGGTATGCTTACCAACTTCCAAACTACCCGCAAATCGATTCGCAAAATGTCGCTCATCGATAAAATGAAATCTGACGGTACTTGGGACACCCTCAACAAACGCGAAAAACTTTTTAAAAGCCGCCAGCGCGAGAAACTCGAAAAGAACTTCGGTTCTATCGCTGACATGACCCGTCAACCCGCTGCTATCTTCATCGTTGATATCCTTAAAGAGCATATCGCACTTGCAGAGGCACGTCGTTTGAACATCCCAACCTTTGCAATGGTTGATACCAATTCAAACCCGAAATTGGTTGATTTCCCTATTCCAGCCAACGACGACGCCACCAAATCCATTACCCTCATTTTAGATGCCATTTGTGGTGCTATCAAAGAAGGTTTGGAAGATCGCAAAAACTTAAAAGCCTCTGACAAAGACGAAGCGCCAGCTGATGCACAAGCAGAAGTTGCAGCCGACGCAGCAGAGAGCGCAGAATAATTCACCCATAAACTCTTATACAATGGCTATTACAGCTGCAGATGTAAACAAATTGCGCACCCAAACTGGTGCTGGCATGATGGATTGCAAAAACGCCTTAGTTGAAGCAAACGGCGATTTTGAAGCGGCCATCGACATCCTTCGTAAAAAAGGACAAAAAATTGCTGCTAAGCGCGGTGGCAACGACGCCAAAGAAGGTGTTGTACTCGCACAAGCTACAGCCGATGGCAAAGCTGGTGTGATCCTCACCTTAAACTGTGAGACTGACTTCGTTGCTAAAAACGATGGCTATGTATCACTTGTTCAATCTTTAGTAGACCTCGCTCTTAGCAAATTACCATCAAGCGTAGAAGAACTTAAAGCGCTTGCCTACGATGATCGTCTTACTGTCGATGAAAAAATCACCGAGCAAGTTGGCGTTATCGGAGAAAAGCTTGATCTTTCTGCTTTTGCCGTTATTCGTGCCGAGCAAGTTGTTGCTTACAACCACCCAGGTAACCAGTTGGCTACCCTCGTTGGCCTTACTGCAGCCGGTGAAACCGTTGCTGAAGCCGGACGTCAAGTAGCTATGCAAGTTGCCGCTATGGCTCCTATTGCTATCAACAAAGACGGCGTAGACGAGCGCACTATCGAGCGCGAAATCGAAATCGGTAAAGAATTAGCTATTCAAGAAGGGAAACCTGCTGATATGGCTGAAAAAATTGCCTTGGGCCGCCTCAACAAATTCTTCCAAGAGAATACATTATTGAGCCAAGCATTCATCCGAGACAACAAACTCACTGTAGAGCAATTCTTAAACAGCACCGAAAAAGGGCTTACTGTTTCAGATTTCAAACGCTTCTCTTTGAGCTAAGCAAACCTATTTTAAAAGAAAAAGCTATCGAAAACGGTAGCTTTTTTTTTTACCCTAAAACCAAATACCCCCGAATCATAGTATATTTGTTGTGCATATGAAATACAAACGCATTCTTCTTAAACTTTCAGGTGAGTCTCTTATGGGAGACAAACAATTTGGCATCGATAACACGCGTATCAGCGCCTACGCCCAACAAATTAAAGAACTACACCAAGCTGGCGTAGAGGTTGCAATTGTTATCGGCGGCGGCAACATTTTTAGAGGCGTACAAGCTGAACAAGGCGGCATGGACCGTACCCACGGCGACTACATGGGCATGCTTGCTACCATGATCAACTCTATGGCGCTCCAAGCTGCCTTAGAAGCCGCTGGTGTCACCACGCGCTTACAGTCTGCCATCGAAATGAAAGAAATTGCCGAACCATTTGTACGCAGAAGAGCTGTTCGTCACCTCGAAAAAGGACGCGTTGTGATTTTTGGTGCAGGTACAGGCAATCCATTTTTCACAACCGATTCAGCTGCTTCATTGCGCGCCATAGAAATCAATGCTGAGGTCATTTTAAAAGGCACGCGTGTAGATGGAATCTACACCGCAGACCCACTCAAAGACCCTACCGCAATTAAATTTGACCAAATTTCTTTTGATGAAGTATATGCCCGCGGCTTAAACGTCATGGACATGACCGCCTTCACTCTCTGTAAAGAAAACAATTTACCCATCATCGTATTTGACATGGACACCCCAGGAAACTTACGCAAACTCATGGACGGAGCCAATGTCGGTACTTTAGTTAGTGCATCATGACCGAAGAACTTTCAATGATTTACGACGAATTCAAGGAGTCCAATCAGAAAACCTTGAATCACCTCGAAAACGAACTCATTAAAATCCGAGCAGGAAAAGCCAGCCCGGCAATGCTAAATAGTGTAATGGTCGAATACTATGGTTCAATGACCCCACTACAACAGGTAGCGAACGTCAATACCATGGATGCACGGACCATTATTGTTCAACCCTGGGAAAAACCCCTACTTAATGACATTGCCAAAGGCATTATCAATGCCAATTTGGGCCTAAATCCACAAAACAACGGAGAACAACTCATTATCGCCGTTCCGCCACTCACCGAAGAGCGCCGTCGTGAACTCGTTAAACGCGCTAAAGCAGAGGCTGAACATGCCAAAATTGGAATCCGCAATAACCGCAAAGATGCCCTTGACAT
>JBJTNX010000034.1:0-4113 GCA_046074325.1 Sphingomonadales bacterium | reverse complement strand
GACCTGAAGAAAATGAAAAGCAGTAAGGAAGAAGCAAAAATGGACAGCGCTAAGAAGATGTACATTTCTGCCACAATGCGTTTGCCAACTACAACCCGTATATGTGGAAGCCCAGCAAAGTATACTTTACCAAAGTGTTTTTCGTATTGATTGGCAAGCTCTTCGATTTTCAGTACGACGTCGGATTTTTTTGGATTCGATAGCACTTTTTCGTCGATACCGATCATCAAAAGCGAAACATTGCTGGTGTCGTTGTATAAGAGCCCGCGGTAGATAGGGTTTTTCCTGATTTCTTTACGAACGTCTTCTATGGATTTATCTCGAAAAGTCGTATCCGAAAAAATGCGGTGTATTTCGAATTCGTTTTTAGCAATATTGTTGGTCATGCCAAACAAGGTGGCCTCCGAAACGACATTATCTACCCCTTTGAATTTTAATATGTTATAACCGAGTTCGCGCCATTTTTTAAGGTTTTCTTCTGTGTAAAGAGAGTCGGTTTGAACGGCTATTACCAAGGTTGAACCATCTTCTCCAAACTGTAGTTTGAAGTTTTCGTAGTCCATTTGGATGGGGTCATCTTTTGGAAGGGTGTTACCAAAACGATTATCGACTTTAAGTGAGGTGACAGCATAGTAGCCAAAAAAAACGGTAATAATACCGATGATGGCCAGTATAAACAAGCGATTACGTAATATGAAACTGGCAACTCTACTCCACATGCGACTAAATGTACAAAAAATTGAGGCGTGAAGTTACGAATTATTGTCTAGAGTTGCATTTTAAATCCTACCAATAGCGCTCGTGGCAAGGCTGGTCTGTAGCCTTGCGGTAGATTAGCCACAATATTTTGGTTGTTAGTGAGATTTTGAACATTTGCAAATACCTTCCATGATGGTTGCATTTCGTATTGAAGAGAAAGGTCTAAAATAACAAATCCTGGAATGTTATTTACAAGCGCGTAGTTCTCGTCCGAGGTTGGATCGATATTTTCGTTTTGACCAGGTAGCGTACGGGTTGCCCCAACGTAGTTTGCATTGAGCAGCGCCGTCCATTTATGATTTTCAACACCTATCTGGCTGCCAAATAAATGCGGTGTAATGAATGGAATCAAATCATTTTTATTGATCTGCCCACTTCCCCAATCGCCGCCGCCATTTACAAATGTTTCTTCAAAAGTGGCCTTGGTGAAGGTATAATTTGCTTGAATAGGAAAACGCCATTTTTTATATTGAAATACTTGTTGAATACTCAATTCCGCTCCTTGTACTAAGGCTTTACCTGCGTTGAATAAATCTCCAGTACCCATGCCTCCTCCAGAAATATTATCTGAACCCAATAGATTCTCGTAAGCACTTTTGAATAATACGGCTTGTATTTGGGTTGTTTTTGTAAGCAAGCGGTATCCCAATTCATAGTTTATGGCCAGCTCAGGTTTAGCTTGCTCAGTGCTGCTTGTGCTCGGCATCCCCGGAGGTGAAAAACCTTTGTGTGCCCCAAAAAAGAACAGGTTGTTTTTATTGGCTTCGTAATATAAGCTTGCGCCAGGCAGCCAAACCGCGAAGCTATTCGTGGCAGTAGCTAAATTACTTCCTGTTCGCGCAAAGTCGGATGTGCCATAGTTTAAGTACTCAAGTTGGATCTGTTCACGACGCAAGCCCGTATTGAGTGTAAAATTGTGCCAAGTGAGTTGGTAACTTAAATATGTGGCAGCACTCCATGCTGAACGTATTTGATTTTCTTGGTTGCCTTGCTCGCCGGCATCGCTAAGTATCATTAATCCGTTGGTCATTTGGTACTTACTTTGTGTGCCGTAGCGACTGGCTTCATCTTGATGTAAGCGCAAGCCCACTTCGATGTCGTGTTTTATGTTGTTTGTTTCCAAATAATAATGTGCATGCGTTTGTAAACCCTTTGTAATGTATAGCCGCGAAGCACTTCTGTAAATAATTTCACCATTGGCCTGGCCAGTCATAATTTGATATGCCGCTTGTTCTGCTGCTGGATTTGAAAGGATGCTTGCAATGCTTTTTGTACCAAAACTATTTGCCCGACCCCAATCGCGGAATGTTTGGGTGATGTAAGCGCTGCTTGTAATGTCTAAGTTTTTTAATGGTTTGATGACATGCTGAAGAACGACATGGTTATGGAACAAGTTCAATAGATCCTTTTGCGTTCCCGCGTAGCGGCGCAATGGGTTTTGCATGAAATCAGTGTAGGTGAGTCCAAGATATGTCTCGTTAGCTTGCTCTTCAACGTGTAACATTTTCAACTGGACACTTTGTTTGACTTTTACCGAGTTTTTACTTTGCCAACGAATTTTACCGAGAAAATCTCTGCGATCAAAACCGGTATTGCCTCCGCCATCTATTTCTTTAAAGCCTGTGGAGGCGATTCGATTCACCTCAAATAGGTAACTAAGTTGGCCTTTTGAGTCGCCTACCCAAAAACGTTGTTGGTTTATGTTGAAGCGCCCATAGCTAACGTGTGCAAATGCCTTGAAGCCTGCAGGAATATTTGTGGATAAAAGGTTGATTGCACCACCAATTGTGTAAGGACCATGCTTAATTTGACTGCTGCCCTTGAGCACCTCAATGCCACCCATACGTGCAAACGTTGGAAAATAATATGCGGACGGATCAGAGTAGGCGGCTGGCGCCATTAGAATGCCGTCTTCCATTACGGTAATTTTCGCACTTCTATTGACAGGCGTGCCTCTGAGGCCTATATTTGGGCGTAAACCAAATCCTTCTTCGTCTCGAATTTGTACGCCTGGCACACTGCGTAGTACCTTATTAATATCGTTTTGGTTTAATTTCTGCAATTGGGCTCCGTTGATTCGGGTGCCGGATCCGCCAATGAATTTATTTTGTAGTGCGATTATTGAAACACTTTGAGTTTCAATAGCACGCAAAGTGTCGGTGGGTGGGAGTTGTTGGGCAAAATTGTGAAATGCAATGATGCTTGGCATGAAAAAAATAGCCCTCATTTTTATTTAGATTAAATTTAAATAATGAGGCAAAATTAGTTTTCTAAGGGCTTAGTGGAAATACCAATAATGTGGTATTTTGCTAAGATTGTGAAGAAAAGTCGGGATGACAGGACTTGAACCTGCGACTTCTCGCCCCCCAGACGAGTACTCTACCAACTGAGCTACATCCCGATTTTAGAAAGGTCTAAAGCATTTTAAGCTGGAGACAAAGATACACATCAATTTTTGATGCAGCGCACCGAGAAACCGCCAGATTTATAGTACGCACCTAAAAGAGGGTCGAGTTGTTTTTTCTTGAGATGGAAAGCATTGGCGCTGTATGTATTAGCGGTATCGGCGCTCCAGTAGCTTGCATATTCATCTATGCCAGAGAAGTTGCCACTTTCTTTGCGGTATCCAGAACCATAAGCATGATAATGAAGGACGTCTGCATCAGGATAATTACCAATAAAAGTAACGTGCTGTAAAGCAAAGGCATCTAAATCTAATTTTTTTAGGTCTTGAACTAGTTGAAGCCAATTTGCATTGGAGGCAATTGACCAACCCTTGGGTGCCAGGCCCCTTGGGTCGTTCACGGCATACCAGTTGTATAATTTTCCGAATTTTTGACCAAGTTTCGGATCGTTGTTGTAGTAGCACCAAGCGGGCGTACAAGTATTACCTGCTTTTTTCCATTCTTCGTTGGTTTTGGCTTGCTTGATGCGATCTCCATTTTTAAAATGGGGCTCATTTAAATTTTGAGCCATCCAAATTTGCTTGCCAATTTGGCAAGAGTCATAGGCTTGACTCGGCTCAACTTCTTTATATACAATAGGTTTTGTTGGATTGTTCTTGTTCTCGTCAGTTGAGTTATTGCAGGCAAAAGTAAGAGAACAGAGTAGGATAAGGCATGAAATAATTCGCATCCTTAAATATAATAACTTGAAGTAGAATAATGAATGTTTGAAAAACAAAAAACCCTCAATTCGTTTAGAATCAAGGGTTAATTTCACAGTATTGTACTCGAGGCGGGACTTGAACCCGCACGGGCAAATGCCCACAGGATTTTAAGTCCGGCGTGTCTACCGATTCCACCACTCGAGCTCAAAAGAGCGAGAAACGGGATTCGAACCCGCGACCCCGAC
>JBJTNX010000033.1:0-10874 GCA_046074325.1 Sphingomonadales bacterium | reverse complement strand
CCATTGAAACCAGATCACATATAAAAAGGGGTGTCTTGTCGGCGGAAAAACACTTTTACAAATGACATTAGAGCCAAAGCTAAATTGAGGATCAATGGGTCGGTCAAAATACAAGATAAAGGTGTGTTCTGGCTGCGCTTTTGTGATGCGCGTGACTAATTCTAGCGTGTAGTTGCCAAATCCTTCCATTTTTTGGCCAAGTAATGACCGCGTATTGATCCCGATGCGCATCTTAGAACTCGAGTATATAATTGGTGCGTTTTTCTTGACCTATTGTGGTTTGCGCGCCATGACCACAATAAACGATGGTTTGCTCAGGAAATTTGAACATGACATCAAAAATGCTCTTTTTTAGGGTTTCTAGGTCACCTCCGGGTAAATCCACACGTCCAAAACTACCTTTGAACAAGACGTCACCATTGATCAGAAATCCCTGCTCATTATAAAAAACGACATGCCCAGAAGAATGTCCGGGTGTATGGAAAACTTTGAAAGTAAGCGCTCCGAATTGAAGGATTTGTTGGTCAGATAAAGGCTGACTTGGGATCTCTACTTCCTTGTAATTTTCAAAACCATATAAGTGTGCGTAGTTTTTGACGGATTCCCAAGTAAAGTGATCATCGGGATGCAGATAGGCTGGCGCACCAAACTTATCTTGGCAAAAAGAGGCACCAAGGATATGATCAATGTGTGCATGCGTAAAAAGAATGGCATGTACCTTTAGTTCGTTGATTTGAATGTATTCAAATAGGATAGCTTCTTCTTGACGCGCATAGCAACCCGGGTCGAAAATAACGGCGTCTTGACCGTTATGCACAACATATGTATTTTCCTGAAATGCGTTGAAAGTGAAAGCTTGTACCTGTATAGACATACTCAAAGTTACGTCAAAAGTGTTTTAACGCAACAAATTGACGTGACCGGTTAGGACTTCTTTTCTATTTTGGTAGTCTGTATAGATAAGTTTCCAGGTGTAGGTGCCATCCTGACAAGGTCTAAAGTTATAGGTGCCATCCCAGTAATCTTTGAGGTCTGTAAATTGATAAATCAATTCACCCCAACGGTCGTAGATACTGACTTCAACCTCGAGGTAATTACCGCCAATGACTCTAAAATATTGATTAAACATATCGCCATCTGGTGTGAACGTATTCGGCACATAGAAGAACGGGTCAAAAAAGATATTTACCTGACTTTGAGCGGTGCAGCCATTTTGATCTGTGAAATAGACACTGTAAATAGCGTTTTGATTTGGTGTAACCACAGTTGATTGACATGTGGGGCAAGAAACCTCGTCTGGCGGAGACCACAGAAAAGCACCTGGCCCCGATGGATCAGCAGTAAGTTGAATGACATCGCCTTGCACAGCAAAAATATCAGGTCCGGCATTGACAAAAGCTGGTTGGAATAAGTTAACCTGGACATAAGCTGAATCTTGACAGCCTTGTGCGTCTGTTCCAATAACCATGTAGGTTGTATTAAAAGGCGGTAATACACTGACCTGTGCACCATTTGCACTTGAGCCATTTGCGCTAGGGCTCCATTCGTAATAGAGTGCCCCGCTTGCCCATAAATTGGCAGGTCTGCCTGGGCATACAATTGTGTCATTGCCTGCCCAAATTTGTGCGGTAAGTATACTTACCCAAACAGAATCTGTTTCTGTTCCACAACTGTTGGTTACATCAACAAAATAATATTGTGGTTGTAGAGGGTTGATTTGCACTGTTTGGTTATTGGCCCCAATTAGGTTATTACTCGGGTACCAGAAATAAGAAGTGCCTCCGGAAGCAGTTAAAGGCATAGAGGTGCCATAACACAAAGCGACGCTATCAATGAGCTGAGGTACAGGCGGATTGTTAAAAACAAAAATGGACATGGAATCTTGGGCTGTGCAACCGTTGGAAGACGTGACTGTAGCTGTATAGGTAATGTTGTTTTGCGGTGTGGCAATTACGCTTGTTCCCGTTGTTGTATTTAAAAAAGAACCCGGAGACCAATTGATGTTTCCAGTTGCATTAGCGTCGATGGTAACACTTTCACCAATACAAATTGTGGTGTCGTTGGGTAAGGTGATTGTTGGCGCACTGACATCTACTGTAACTTGAAGGGTATCTGATCCACAAGAATCTGCTACAATTACCGAAAAGGTTGTAGTGGTGAATAAGGTAGCGGTTGGTGTGGGGCTGTTTGGATTATCGAGAACATTAGCCGGTGACCAAGTATAAGTACTGCCGCCATAGGCTTCTAATTGATATGAATCTCCAGGGCAAATACTAGCTGTCGGTTGGATTGCACCTGCAGTAAATGCGCCAATATTTACGGTAACCGTTACCGAGTCTGGTGTGAAACAACCGGTAGAATCGAACGCAACGAGTAACACTGTGTAGGTGCCGGGTATGAGATAGGCGTGAATGGGCTCATAGGCAGTTGAGGTATTTCCGTCGCCGAAATTCCAAAAAAATGAGTTGGCATTTTGCGAATTATTATCAAAAAATACACTTTGTGGAATGCATATCAAAGGCGCGGGCTGAGCGGCAATAGCTTCAATTGTACTGAGTTCAAATTTGAAGCAAGCCAAATTACAATTGGAACTCTGATTGGTTGGTGACCAAACGCCTGGCGTACTTGTGAAGCCAAAATCATTACCACCGCAAGCTCCACAAACAGCATGGTATATTCGCCCTTGGTTATCAAAACGAGAGGTTCCGCCATCAACGTGATTGGAACTACTACTAGCACCTCCCATGAAGGTGGCGTATTTGAGCGCGCTTGCATTTTGATCGAGTACCGCAATGTAGAAGTTCGATCCGTTTGTATTGAGTTGATAAGCGTCCAGGGTCACTGGGAAATTATTTGTAGTGGAAAAGGCGGCTTGGCCATATAGTTGATTGAGTTGCCCTCCCCAACCTGCTAGATAGATATCGTAACAATCAGAAATAAGAAAGGCAGTTGGCGATAATTCGACATGGCCTGTCCCGGCACCAATCATGGTGGTCCAGTTGGTAACAGAAAGGTCTTGCGCATATTTACGTAAGAACTGACCGGAATTGGCATTCCCATAGCAACCGGGCGTAATAGCCCAGGCAGATTCTGATTGGCCGTAAACATAAACGGCGTTATCGATGTCTGTGCGAATAAAGTAGGTTTGATCGTATTCAGATTGACCCATGTAAGTTCCTGATTGCATGGCGCCACTGGCCGCGTTAATGCGTAAGGCATAGCCGTCGGCGCTTCCGCCGTTAAAAGTAAGGTCATGACCACCACTTATAGCCAAAGAACTAGAGGTGGTTCCACCCGCAACGTATACACTCCCATTTGATCCAATGGTAATTGAATTGCCAGATTCTGAACCACTACCCCCAAAATAGCTACTCCACATAAGTTGTGATAATCCGGCATTCATTTTGAAAATGACCGCATCTTGGGGCCCATTTAAAAGGGATTGAAAGCCGTTTGCGGTAGGGAAGTTCGTGGAAGTAGTGGTACTTGAGACATAAACATTTTGGTTGGCATCCAGAACGATTTCACCTCTAAATTGATCGCCGTAGTTGTAAAATAGACTTGCGGCATTCAGGCCGTCTGTGCTGGTTCCACCCACATAAGTAGAAGATAATAAGGCGGTTCCGTTTGGATTAAAGCGCGCAATATAGATATCCGAACCATTGAATTCAAGAGAGTTTTGGAGTTGGTAAGGCCCACCATTGAAAGAGTTATCAAAAGGAGACCCTGCCATGGGGAAATTTGTAGATGAAGTTACACCGTATACGTAAAGTTCGCCATTTGGCGCACTAACAATACTGTGTGGTGTTTCATTGCCCGATCCGCCGAGGTAAGTTGAATAGAGTAAAGCAGTTCCATTGGCATTGAATTTGGTGATCCCGACATCCATGGGGAAAGTTCCGGTGCCAGAGTTGTAGCTGGCATCATAGGCTCCGGCAGTGCTTGGATATCCGGAACCAAATACAATGCCGCCTCCAAATAGATTTCCATTGGCATCAGGGGTTGCGGTAAAACCCCAGTTGTCTACAGGCGAACCTGTAAAGGTGGAGAATGTGAGGCTAGGATCAATATACAGTTCCAAGTTGGGATCATAAGATGCCGCCACTTCAAATGAAATGGTTTGCTTTTCGATAACAAAATGAATAGGGACCTCAATTTTTTGGCCTGAGCCCATAATGTTCCAAGCTTTAGGTGCACTGTAAGTAATTTCACCAAAAGAATGAGTGAGGTGCAGATATCCTTTGGAATCGATGAAAATGGAATCTGCACCATCTATTTGAAAATCGAATTGATGGATATCCGCAAGTGGTAACAGCTGCAAATGAAACGCAAATTGTTGGGCATCGATGAGGTATTTAAGGCTGCCATTGTCAAAATAGTCCGGGGCATTTATTGCTGTTGTGCCTCTGATATTGTTTTTCCATTTGCTTTGGTCTGAACCAAGAAAGTAATTGTGATAATGTTGGCTGGAATCTTGCGTATGGAAATCGGTTTTCTGCGCATGCACGAAACGGTGTTTGATGCAGTGATAAGTTGTGTGTTCATCGTGGTCGTGCCCTCCTTTGATTTCGTGATCGTGGAGAGTCGCGTTAGAAAGAAAATAAGTAAGTCCTTCTTGTTCAATGTAAAGACGTCCAGAGGAAAGGGGTAAATTGAACAAAATACGCTCATCCCATTGCCCTTTGTTGGGGTACATCCAAAGCCCTTGTGCCATTACAGATTGGAAGCAAGCAAGAAGTACGATTATACGTAATAGGTTCATCAAACAATAAATTTAACACATCTGGAGTCAAACTCAAAATATATTAAACTAACTAATTCAGAGAAGGTTGCCGCAAGTTCTATAAAAAATTGCGTTTGGTAAAAATTTGCACTTAATTTGTGCATCTAACGAACGCTGATTATGAAAACCCTCTCTTTCCTTTTCTTATTTTTTGCAATCATTGTGCCTCACTTGAGTATCGCTCAAGATTATTCACGGTTAAAGGTTTTTGGAACCAACGAAGAACTCATCAAGTTATCTAACCTTGGTGTCGCTGTGGATCATGGTATACGTAAAGAAGGTGTGTTTTTCATATCTGATTTTTCCAAAGAAGAGCGCCAAATCATGGACGCCTACGATTATGTCTACGAGGTGCTTATTGAAGATGTACAAGCATATTACATAGAGCAACTTCAAAAGCCATCCTCAAAAGAAGAGCCCAATTTGAAAAATACAAATTGTACCGGTTCTGTTGGAGGCGGTGCTGGTTTTAGTCCGATTTTGCCAACGCACTTCAATTTGGGTACAATGGGAGGTTACCTCAAATACGAAGAAATGCTTGCTGAGCTCGATGAAATGGTGACAACATATCCGAATCTGATTACCGCAAAAGCACCAATTTCCACTTTTGTTACCGCGCAAAACAGACCGCTTTATTATGTGCGTATTTCAGACAATCCGAATATCGACGAGAGCGCTGAGCCCAAAGTATTGTATACAGCCATTCATCATGCCCGTGAACCAATGAGTTTAATGGAAACAATCTTTTTTATGTGGTATGTATTGGAGAATTATGGCAGTAATCCAGAACTTACCTACATTGTGGATCATATGCAATTGTATTTTGTGCCTTGCATTAATCCTGACGGATACGTATATAACCAGACAACCAATCCGAACGGTGGAGGTATGTGGCGTAAGAATCGTCGTCTGAACTCTGGTGGATCTTACGGCGTTGACCTGAACCGAAATTATAGCTATGGCTGGGGAACTACCGGAACCTCATTTACGCAGTCTAACGATACCTATTGCGGAACTGCTGCATTTTCAGAACCAGAGACCCAAGCCATGCGTTGGTTGGTGCAAAACAATAAGTTTGTTACTGCTTTTAACGCACACACTTACGCAGAAGATATTCTTTTCCCGATAGGCACCACCACTGCTGAATTTGCCGATCACCATTATTACTTTCAGGAGTATACCAACATAATGGTCGAGTTTAATGGTTATAGTGCCATTAAAAGTTCTGCATTGTATCCTGCATCCGGAGATTCAGACGACTACATGTATAAGGTTGATATCGGTGTAGGCGTCAAAGACACCATGTTTGTGCACACACCAGAGGTAGGTACCGCTTTTTGGCAACCTTCGGCAGAAATTATTCCTACCTGTAAAGAAATGGTTTACCCCAATTTAATCTTGGCCCATGTTGCAGGGGTTTATGTGGTTACTTCGGATCAAGATCCGAGTAATATTGCAGCCATTAACGGTTCATTCAATCATCAGGCCAGAAGATTAGGAAGAGAAAATGGACCAGTGACTGTCAGTATTGTTCCACTTCAAAATATCGTATCAGTTGGTGCTCCGGTTGTCCACAATTTAGCCATTCAACAAAATGGCAATGGGGCTATTTCATATGCATTGAATCCAGCCATTCAGTTTGGAGACCAAATCAAATACATCTTGCAAACCGACAATGGTTTTTGGATTAAAAAAGACACCATTATCAAAACTTTTGGTGCATTTACCCTCCAGTCTACTGAAAACGCAACATCTGCAACCAACTGGACGGGTAACTGGAATACCACCACTTCAACCTTTGTATCTGCGCCGCGTTCGTTTACAGACACACCGACTGGTAATTACGTAAACAATGCAAATACCACGTATACCTATGTACCTACCATAGACCTTAGTAACGCAACTGCAGCCAAACTTACATTTTGGGCCAAATGGGATATCGAGGCTGACTACGACTTCGTTCAATTGCAAGTTTCTACTGATAACGGTGCATCCTGGACAGGTCAATGTGGTCTGTATACTGTACCCGGAACTACAGGCAATGGCAGTGTTCAGCCTAACAACCAACCGGTTTGGGAAGGAGTTCAAAGCACATGGATACAAGAAGAAATACAGCTCAGTGATTACTTAGGTCAGGTAATTAAAGTGCGTTTTCAACTTCGATCTGATGCAGCAACGCGCAAAGACGGCTTTTATTTTGATGATTTTTCAATATACTACAACGAGGCGGGCCCAACTGTGGCACCAGTGGCTCAGTTCCAAGGCCCAGCTAACCTTTGTAGCGGAAATATCGTTTCTTTCACTGATTTATCACAGAACTTGCCTACCTCATGGGCTTGGGATTTCGGTGATGGCTCGACTTCAGTAGAACAGAACCCTACGCATGTATTCAGTCCAGGCACCTATACCGTTACGCTAACGGTTGGCAATGCTGCCGGCACCAATACAACAACACAACAAATTGTGGTCAATGCTACACCCGTCGTGGGTCTTTCCATTGCAGATACTGACATGGTATTGTGCGTGGAGGACGGTGCTGTTCCATTAACGGTTACACCACAAGGAACGAGCGTCAGTGGATTGGGTGTAAATGGTCTTTCTTTTGACCCTACAGGTTTGAGTTTGGGGAATCTTACACTAACAGCGAGCTACACCGATGCAACCAATGGATGCACTGGCATGGCGCAAATTACGGTTATTTTAGAAAGTTGTGCACAATTGCAAGAGACTGATTTGCAAATGTTAAGTGTGTATCCAAATCCGACCACTGGTCAACTCTTCTTGAGCAATCTAAGCATCGGAAGTCAATTGGCAATATATGACGCGCAAGGTAAAATGGTGGCTCAGTTTGTTGCCAACGACACCAATTTATCCATTGATTTACCACTTTGTGAAGGGGTTTATTACCTCAATTCAATTTATAACGATCAGCAACAGCGTGCAAAAATCGTTGTTTTAGGTCACTGAAGCTGAATAAACGACGCAATCTTATCGATATATTGCTGGTAGCCCGCAATAAATGGCGCGTTTTCGTGCTCGCCACCGGCTATTAAAAAAGCATCTTTATATCCTGTTGTTTTGTTGTCATATACCGGCTGTCCGTGACTTTTCACTGTTAAAAAGCTATCGTCTTGCCCATGAATCCAGAGCAACGGAATGCTGATATTCTTGATTTCTGTTGCGTTGTCTATTTGCAAATCAACCAAGAAAGAACCGGGCATTGAAAGCAACGCGGCATCTTGGATCATGACTTCAGCCGAGGCAAAAGGTGCTTCTAAAATGAGTTTACACGGGGAAAGTGGAAAGTCTTGCGGATGCGCTGCTACCTCGCAAGCTGCAGCAGAACCCAAAGAGAACCCAAAAATGACAAAACGATCGTTTTGTAGTCCTTGCGCTTTTAGCCACTCAATTGCTCTTCTTGTACTGCGGTACATGTTCTCTTCGCTAGCTTTGCCTTCAGAAAGACCAAAACTAGGGTAATCGAACATGAGTACGCCATAACGGCCTAGGCCACCAGCATTGGCGTAAAGTTTTTGTCTAGGCCAATAAAAGTCGAGGTGGTCTTTGTTGCCATGACAGTACAAAATAACGGTATCAGTACTTATTTGGTTGAGGTCCCCGATATAAATAGCGCTCATTTTAGCCGAACCCTCTTCGAGTTCAACATCCCATTGTAACTGATGTATCATTGCTGCTGGCACGCCAAACGCACCATTGAGGTCCAAACTCACCTCTCCTTGGTAGGCATCTAGTTGGTAATTTTCAATCTGACTTGGATTAAATAAAAAGCCGTCTAGTCTTTTGCGGCAAGCCACAGAAATGAACAGCACAAAGCCAATGAGTAAAATATTTTTCATAGTTATAAGTGATAAGTGATCCCAAAATAAAGTCCGGTGGCGCCGCGGTTTTGAAGCAAGCTTGGATAGGGCACCACAATATTTTCATTCGATGAAAGGGGTGCTAAAATTTTGACTTCCGCTTGGTAACTCCATTTGGGTCGGATCCATTGATGCCCAAGTTGAAGACTTGGAATCCAGAGTTGTTCATTGGGTCTTCCTTGAGACTCAATGCGGTAAAAATCAAACCAATTCGAGATACCTATGTAAGCAAAGTTGTAATTGCGGTGATATACCAAGCACATTTTGTCGAGTTGTTCAGGTTTCCATTGGCGCCCGTATTTGTAATAATAATTGGCATCGAGTTGGGGCCAAATGCGGTTGGCTCCGGTATAAAAATCGATCAGCATATTTGTATTGAGTTGGCCTGAAACACCCATGCGGTCTGTACTCCAAAGTTTTTGAGATGCGCCTAGTTCAAATTGTCCGACGCCAAAGGCTAGGGAAGTCAGGTGGAGATTACCAAAAACAGTTGTTTGATTGCTGAGGCCACGGCCGTAACCAATGGAGCTAAAAGGAATTGGAATGACACCAATACCCGGAACTTTTGCCAATGGCCCACCAAAATGACCACTTAGAACTTGCTCGCCTTTTTGGAGCGGTTCAACAAATCGAGCAGGCGCGCAGGACCATAGAAATGCAATGCTGCCCAGAAGAAATAGTAATGTACGCATGGTCAAATATAAAAAGATTAACCATCCAAATTCCTTACCTTTGTCATATGTCAGGTTCAAGCTATGGTCAAATTTTCAAACTCACCACTTTTGGCGAGTCTCATGGCATTGCCATTGGTGGCATTATTGAAGGATTCCCCTCGAATTTCCCGATAGATTTATCTAAGGTACAACAGGCACTAAACGAACGCCGACCAGGTCAAAATGAACTCGTTACGCCGCGTCAAGAAAGCGATGAGGTCGAGTTTTTGTCCGGCATTTTTGAAGGAAAGACCACCGGTAGCCCAATAGCTTTTTTAATTCGTAATCAAGACCAACAATCAAAAGACTACCAACAACTTAAAGATGCTTTTAGGCCTTCGCACGCTGACTACACTTACCAACAAAAATACGGTAATCGCGACTTCCGTGGCGGCGGGCGCAGCAGTGCCCGAGAGACGGCCTGTCGGGTTGTTGCCGGCGCCGTGGCAGCTCAACTCCTTGAACATTTAGGGGTGGCGTGTAGTTGTTATGTAGATCAAATTGGACCATTTCAAATGCAAAATGCCATCTGGTATGACAAATCGCAAATTGAAGCTTCTTTGGTCCGTTGCCCGCAAAGAAAGTTATCCGATGAAATCCAAAATTATTTAGCCGAATTACAACAAGATGGCGACACCACCGGGGGTGCGATCCGCTGTATATTAAAAGGCGTGCCAGCCGGATGGGGAGAGCCCGTTTTTGATAAACTCCATGCGGAATTGGGTAAAGCCATGCTTTCCATCAACGCTGTAAAAGGTTTTGAAATCGGCAGTGGATTCAGTGCCATTTCCATGAAAGGCTCTGAGCACAATGACTTGTTCAATGCAGACGGCTCTACCCAAACCAATTTTTCTGGCGGCATCCAAGGTGGCATATCTAATGGTATGCCTATTGATTTTCGAGTTGCATTCAAACCAGTCGCTAGTATCAAAAAAGAGCAGGTTGCACTTCAAAAAGAAGGCGGTCTTGCACCGCTTACTATCGGAGGCAGGCACGACGCTTGTGTGGTGCCGCGGGCGGTCCCAATTGTTTGGGCAATGGCGCATATCGTGCTTCTCGATTTTTATTTACGTCAACAACGCAATACCTTATTTATATGATTCAACGCATTCAGACCATTTATTTTATTTTGGTGATGTTGCTGCTTTCAGCATTGTTATCTGCTGTGGAAATCTTTGGTTTCCCTACTTCAAAAAATTATTTTTCTTACTCAGTTTATGGCGTCCAGCGGTTTAAAAATGCCTCCCAATTGGGTAAAGCGGAAAATATACAAGGTTCCATGCTGTTTTATTTTGTCATTGCGTTTGTACTCTTCAATTACTACGTCATGATGAATTACAAAAACCTCAAAAAACAATTTCGCTTGGCACGTTTGGCCTTTTTGATTTATATGGTAGGTCTGTTATTTATCTTGGCTGTTGCCAGTTTGGGTTTACTTGTACCCGGTGCTGTTTCTATTGAACTTGGTTGGGGTTATTACCTCAGTGTAATTGGGTTGCC
>JBJTNX010000032.1:0-6320 GCA_046074325.1 Sphingomonadales bacterium | reverse complement strand
TAGTCCAGTTGCCATTGATAGGACAACCTGCAAATTGATTGAAGTCTCCGTCAGGAAGGTAAACCCCGTTCGGATTCATAGATGGAAAACCGTAATCGTTGATAATGGTGTTACCAGCGGCATTTTCAGCACAGATGGTATTAAATGTATTGTTGGTTGTCGAAAAACAGTAGGTCCAGACTGGAGATCCAGGGTTTCCACCGTCGATGTCGGTGTCGTTGCCCAAGAACGTACTGATGCCATTGCCACAACCACCAGGTACCAGTTCTGCCCAACCAAAAGGTGTTTGATTGTAGGCGTTCATTAAAGAAACTGTAGTGCCATTCGGACAAGTAAGTGCAATTTCGATATCGCCGATGTACGAGTGTTCAATGTCTAAACAAATCTGATCGATGTCGGCACCTGAAGTGATGACAGCCGTTGAGTCAAAACCAGACATCGGGATATTCGTTTGGTACATTTGCCCAGCACCGTCCGGAAGGAAAGTGAGACCGGCAAAGGTGCCTCCAATTTGAAAAGTTCCACCTGGAATATCGATCCCCACGGTATCTTGGGCTGTAACACCCCCAACTAAGTAAGAATTTTGCCCCAAACAAACCGTATCTTCTAAGGGGCCAGTTCCTGCAAAAATAGGTGGCACTGAGACCCGAACTTTAAAGTTAGAATGGATGGTTTGTGGGAATTGATCAGTGACTGCTAAATCGACGTAGTAGCCTGTACTGCTCGTAGGTGTGAACCAGATTTGGTCACCTGTAAACTGCCCAACGCCACCGATTGTCCAGGTGAATGTGCAGTTGTTGTTGGTTTGAGAATAACCTGTGTTGGTGTTTTCCAAAGAGTAGGGAAAACTAGGCAGGGCTTTGAGTAAGACGCTGTCGCCCGGGCAGAGATCGACATAACCAGTGTCTAAGGGGCTCATGATATTTGAACCACTGCCATTTTTAAAGGCCTCAACGTGAGGAACAATTGGTTGTGGCGGATTGCCACAGGCAACATTTGCAACCCAACCTGTACCTTCGTTTGCACCATTTGATTTAAAACGCAGCGTGAGGCAACCGGATGGGTTATTCCATGAGGCTTGCGCAAAAAGCCCAACGGGATTTGTGCCGTTGTTGTAGGCCCCAATTAGTGGCGCTGCTGTAGTTGGACCATCATAGATATAGAGCGTATCAGTTGGGTGAACATCCCATTCAAAGCCGATATTGGTCGCAAAAGCAATTGATACTTTTGATCCTTGGTTGAGGTCCGGACAAAGTACCAACGTTTCATTCATGTTGGGCGCGTAATTTCCAGCACCGTCGATAAAGTTGGTGCCGCCGGTAGGCACAATTCCGGCACAGTTGAGCGGATTGCCTTGGTTGTAGTCTGGACCTGTAAGGGTGAGGGTTACTTGCGCTTGAACAGAAGAAATGAACGCAAATAAGAAAAGAGTTGAGCGTAGAATTAGTTTCATTTTTTCTGAGTTTGCATTTCTAATGAAAGAATGTTTTTGGATTTAACTACCAAGATTTTATTCGTGTTGATCACGCGGTAGTATTGCGTTCGGTCTAAAATACGAATACTGTAATTGGTGAAAACTATTGGCTCTGTTGATGGCGGCAACAGTAGATCAAAAACATCAAACTGGCTAATATCTTTGCCTTGAGGGGCATCAATTAAATAACAGGCATGCGTAAGTGCATACTCGTAAAGCGGCAAGGAGTTTTCGGCTTTGAACTGCGCAATTTCTTCTTTGGAATAAGTTTTGCTAAGCTCGGTTTCGAGGGTTTGAGACCAACTAGAAAGGCTCAAAAATGCAAAAAATAGGGTATAAAATAGTTTCATATAATAGAATTCGGTTGAAGACGCAAAATCTCGTTGAAAAGTTGCATTAATTGTTTAAAGTTTTAAAACGAAGTCTAAGTTAATAAAACGTAGCTTTGTAGCACCAAAAGCACAATAAATTATCATGGAAAACAACGCATTGGCTGCTATAGCCTCCCAAGTAAGAAGAGATATCGTCAGAATGGCTTCGGCCGTCAATTCAGGTCATCCAGGGGGCTCACTGGGTTGTACAGATTTTCTTACCTACCTCTACTTTGAACAAATGCAGCACAATCCTGCATTTGATATGGATGGTAAAAACGAAGACCTCTTTTTTCTTTCGAACGGTCACATTTCTCCGGTTTGGTATAGTGTTTTGGCCAGAGCAGGATACTTTCCTGTAGCAGAGCTCGGCACTTTTAGAAAATTAGGCACACGCTTACAGGGGCATCCTTCAACAGATAAAAACTTACCAGGGGTTCGAATGGCTTCGGGTTCTTTAGGCCAAGGTTTGTCCGTTGGGGTTGGCGCGGCACAAATCAAAAAACTCAATCAGGACCCAACGTTAATTTATACTTTGCACGGTGACGGCGAACTTCAAGAAGGTCAAATTTGGGAAGCAGCCATGTATGCTGCGGCCAATAAAGTGGACAACATCATTGCCACAATTGACGCAAACGGCCGTCAAATCGACGGAGACGTCGATGAAGTATTGTCGCTCGGAGACCTTTCCCAAAAATGGTTGGCGTTTGGCTGGGATGTCTTACACATGGATGGCCATGATTTTGACAGCATCCGCAGCACCATGCAAAAAGCCAAGTCCATGACTGGAAAAGGTAAGCCAGTAGTTATTATCATGAAAACTGAAATGGGCCAAGGCGTAGATTACATGATGGGCTCACACAAATGGCATGGTGTCGCACCGAATGCCGAGCAATTACAAGTGGCCCTTGACCAACTCGAAGAAACTTTAGGAGACTACTAGTGAAAGCGTTTGGCTGCTTCTTATTTCTGACTTGTTTTAGTTTCGGCTGGACCCAAACTACGACGCGCATTCTTTTCATTTTGGATGCGTCGAACTCCATGAACCTCGACTGGAATAACCAAACGCGTATGGCCGCCGCCAAAGAAGTCTTGTCTAAAAGTATCGAAAGCTTGCGCGGCGTCCCAGACCTCGAGCTCGCTTTGCGCGTTTACGGGCATCAGTCTAATGTAACCAATACGTATCAAGATTGCCAAGATACCAAATTAGAGGTGGCTTTTGGCCCGGCAAATATCGATGCCATCAAAACAAAAATCAAAGGTTTACAGGCAAAGGGCGCCACACCAATTGCACGCTCCTTAGAGGCAGCAGCAGCTGATTTTCCCGATACGCTTGCCCGAAATTTCATTATCCTGATCACCGATGGCCTCGAATCTTGCGACAACGATCCTTGTTTGGTAGCCAGAAAACTGAGAGATAAGGGTGTAAAAGTGACTCCGTTTGTAATCGGTCTAGGTATGGACCTCAGTTACCTCGACAAATTTGAATGTATAGGAAGCTACACCGATGCCGAAAGCAAAGCTGCATTTGAAAATGTGTTGTCCAATATTTTATCCAAAGCGCTACTCAACACGACTGTTCAAATCAATCTGAATACCGTAGATGGCAAGCCTTTAGAAACCGATGTCAGTATGTTTCTATACGAGGCCGGCACCACTGAATTGAAATATACTTTCGTTCATACCTTGAATCGCAAAAATTTGCCAGATACCCTCGTTCTCGATCCTTCAATCAAATATGATTTACGAGTGGCAACGCTTCCGGCAATAGCCAAAAATAATATTGCAATTGCGCCCCACACCCACAATACCATTCAAGTACCCGCTGGGCAAGGCCAACTCAAAATTACCTCGGTGAAAAGCCCAGAGAGCAGCCGCATAGAAACCAGAATTATACAAAATACTGGATCGTCTACTTTACACGTACAACAACTTGGCGAAATCCAAAAGTATTTGGTGGGCTCCTATCAGTTAGAGGTTCTTACCGTGCCGCGGATCTACAAAGACATCAAAATCGAACAATCAAAGCTCACAAGTATTGATATTCCAGCAGCTGGTCAATTGGTGTATTTAGCGCCAAAAGGCCTCGTAGGCCAAGTTTTCTATGAACGCAATCCGGGTCAATGGGAGTGGGTTCTCGATTTGCCTAACAACCAAAACAAAGGCACCATTCAATTACAACCTGGTGCTTACAAAGTCATTTACCGTGAAAAAGACCAGCGGTCCAGCACTTATACTAAAGAAAAAAAGTTCAATATTACCTCTCTAAAAGTTACTAATTTAAGTTTATAAAAATGGAATTTGAAGTACTCGGAAACAAAGACACACGTTCAGGATTCGGTGAAGGCTTAGCCGTTCTCGGCGAGCAAAATCCAAATGTAGTTGCCCTCTGTGCAGATTTAACAGGATCGCTCAAAATGGATGCCTTTCAGAAAGCCCACCCTGATCGTTTTTTCCAAGCGGGTATTGCAGAAGCCAACATGATCGGATTAGCTGCCGGCATGACTATTGGCGGGAAAATTCCATTCACAGGTACTTTTGCCAACTTTTCTACCGGACGCGTCTATGACCAAATCCGACAGTCTGTAGCTTACTCAAAGAAAAACGTCAAAATTTGTGCTTCGCATGCTGGCCTTACGCTCGGCGAAGACGGCG
The DNA here is from genome assembly GCA_046074325.1 of Sphingomonadales bacterium. Classification (GTDB taxonomy): domain Bacteria; phylum Bacteroidota; class Bacteroidia; order Flavobacteriales_D; family Crocinitomicaceae; genus UBA952. The sequence goes on along the minus strand of JBJTNX010000032.1, from coordinate 1,820 downwards.
CCACACACCAAGTATTGGAAGACATCGGCATGATGCGCATGTTGCCTAACATGACCGTTATTGTTCCGGCAGATTTCAATCAAACCAAGCAAGCTACAATTGCTATTGCTGCCCACGAAGGTCCTGTTTACTTGCGTTTTGGACGCCCCGTGATGCCTATTTTTGTTAAGCCGGATGCAGAATTCGTTATCGGCAAAGCAGATGTTTTGGCTGAGGGTGTTGATGTCACCATCATTGCTTGTGGCCATATGGTGTGGAAATCTATTGAGGCACTTAAAGAATTGCGCGAAATCGGTATTTCTGCAGAATTGATCAACATGCACACCATTAAACCGCTTGATCAAGCTGCAATTCTCAAATCTGTTGCCAAAACGGGCTGTGTAGTTACTGCCGAAGAACACATGATGAACGGTGGTTTAGGTGAGGCCGTATCTCAGGTCTTGAGCAGAAACAACCCTGTACCACAAGAATATGTGGCAGTCAACGACACTTTCGGTGAATCCGGAACGCCAATGGAACTCATGACTAAATACCACATCGATACGCCAGACGTTGTTGCTGCTGTTAAAAGAGTAATCGCAAGAAAGCCCGTGATCATCTAAGTCTATAGGTTTAAAGCCTCATCAATGCTTTGAACAGGCCTATGACAAACACCGTATTCACAAACGGAAATCGCGTTGGCTTCGTATAATTTGGAGAACGGAAGCTCTTGGTGATAAGAAATCAAGGCATTGCTGTTTGCAGTAGCCTTGTATACACTTATCGGTTTGCTGTCATTAAGTACGTGCCATTGCTTGGCGGGCGCCAATTCTTTTAAAAGCAACAAGCCCCAATTTGAATAACCAGAGCCGTAGGTTTCCATGCCGTCGTACAAATTCTGTAACATTTGCTTGGAACTATCAAGCCATCCTTGCCTCTGAAAATATGTCCCCATTGTTAGAAATGCATGGGCCATTACAGAATTACTCGACGGAATGACATTGTCGTGCAATTCCATATTTCTACTGATAAGAGCGGTACTGGCAGGCGTAAAATAGCACATTTTACTTTCTGGATGTTGAAAATCGATCTCTACTTTTTCGGTTAATTGATGCGCAAAATCTAGCAAGCTGAGGTTGCCCGTACATTGATATGCCATACTTAATGCATCAATCGAATGCGCGTAATCTTCTAAAAAACCTTCAATATGCTTTTGCCCATTGGTATTGACCCTAAACAAGATATTACCATCCCACTGTACATTTTCTATCCATTGTAGAATTTTTAAGGCGCGCCACAGAAAAGCTTCTTCGTCAAAAACGCGATACGCTTCTAGGAGACCTTTGGCGGCCATTGCATTCCAACTGACCAAAACTTTGTGATCCAAACCCGGACGCACTCTTTGGGCGCGCGCACTGAGTAACACCTCATTCATCTTGGTTTTGAATGTCAGCCAACTGGCTAGGTTCTGTCCTTCTTTTTGGGCAAATGCAAGATCAGTTTCTTTGCGAAGCGGAATGTATTTATCGTCTTCCCAATAGCCCACTTGATTGATGTTCAAATAACGCTTCACCAGTTGGGCGTCTTTCCCAAAAAGCGCATCAATTTCTTGCGGCTGCCAACAGTAAAATTTTCCCTCTTCGCCCTCGCTGTCTGCATCCAGGGCGCTGTAATAAGCACCTGTTTCGGATAGGAGTTCACGCTCCAAAAATTCAAATGTTTGAAAGATGAGGTCTTTGTAATGAGGGGCCTTGTAATGTTGGTAAGCTTGGGCATAAAGCCCGATGAGTTGTGCGTTGTCGTAGAGCATTTTTTCAAAATGCGGCACTTTCCATAGAACA
>JBJTNX010000031.1:0-2754 GCA_046074325.1 Sphingomonadales bacterium | reverse complement strand
TTTTGCATCAAAGCCAATAGCAGGCCTTCTTTGAGCTGATGCGCTGCCAACACATCGATAAGCGCCACTGGCATTTTTACAGGGCCGCTTTCGGCAGTGCCATTCATGGACATAAAGCCGGTCTCAGCTTGCAAAATGAGGTCGTAGGCAATGCGGTCAGCGTCTGAACCAAACCCAGTGATTTTTCCTATAATTAAACAGGGATTGATTTGCCGTAATTAATTAGGCGTCACTTTCAATTTTAAATCATCGCCTTTTTTGAAATTCATCAAAAGGATATCGGCATCTTTGAGCTCCTCTGAAAAGCGGTAATAATCGGCGTCGGTGCTCAAGTCCAGTTCAAGGACGTTTTTTTTGTAATTGGCACTTGCATAGTAGGCGCTTTGGTTTTGGGGGTTGATCTCCGATTTTAGTCGCCATGTATTGGTGACATCGCCGTGCAGCGGATGTTCAATTTTGAGCACATTGGCGCCGAGCTCTGCAAAAAAGCTGCCCACCGAAGGGCCCGCTAATACAGTAGATAAATCAATGATTTTTAGTTTTTTAAATGGCAATTGATTCATTGTTTTGTGATGGAATCGGTAAGGCACAGCTCTACTTGAGCAATGCCGTCGCGCACAAAATTAAGTTTTTTTGCAGCAGCCCAACTCAGGTCGATAATTCGCGCTGCGGATGCAGCCATTCGGTCTGTAATGCGCACGACCACCAGTGAATCATTTTTTAAATTGCGGACCTGAACTTTGGTTCCGAATGGCAAGCGCGCATGTGCCGCTGTAAGGCTGTCCGAGCAATACCGTTCACCAGATGCCGTGCGTCTGCCGTTCATGTTTTGCGCATAATAAGAAGCCTTGCCGCGTTGGTAGACCTTGTCTGCATGAAGAAAAGTTAGTAACAATAGCGTTGTGAAGAGCCAATTCATAGGCGGTATTTTTAACCGAAAGATACAACCAAAGGTTGGAATAAGCCAAAACAGTAGCAAAGTTCATTGGAGCCAAACTGAAGTATATTTTTTTAGCAAAGTCAAGGAACTTAAATAGTTTAAATTCCGTAAATTTGAGGAGCAATAAATAACACACATCTGCACTATGAAAGTTTTTGACCTCGACATGATTCAACGCGTATACGAGCGCTACCCGTCTCGTATTGCCGCTGCACGCAAGGTGGTGGACCGTCCACTCACCTTATCAGAAAAAATTCTTTATGCGCACCTTTGGGAAGGTGAGGCAAGTTCAGCCTTTGAACGTGGGAAGTCCTATGTCGATTTTGCGCCAGATCGTGTTGCTATGCAAGATGCAACGGCCCAAATGGCTTTGCTGCAATTTATGCAAGCAGGTAAAAAGCGCGTAGCGGTTCCTTCAACTGTACACGCTGACCACCTCATTCAAGCCAAAGTTGGCGCCAGCAAAGACCTACAAGAATCCTTGAATCAGAACAATGAAGTCTTCAATTTCTTGTCCTCCATTTCCAATAAATACGGCATTGGTTTCTGGAAACCAGGTGCTGGTATCATTCACCAAGTCGTCTTGGAAAACTATGCTTTCCCAGGCGGCATGATGATCGGAACAGACTCACACACCGTAAATGCGGGTGGTTTGGGAATGGTTGCTATTGGTGTTGGCGGTGCTGATGCCGTTGATGTCATGGCCGGAATGGCCTGGGAACTCAAGTTTCCTAAATTAATTGGTGTAAAGTTGACCGGTAAACTCAACGGCTGGACTTCCGCCAAAGACGTCATTTTGAAAGTCGCCGATATATTAACCGTAAAAGGTGGTACAGGCGCTATTGTCGAATATTTTGGTGAGGGTGCACTTTCTTTGTCATGTACAGGAAAAGGCACCATTTGTAATATGGGTGCTGAAATTGGTGCCACAACATCTACTTTCGGTTACGATGACTCCATGCGTCGCTATTTAAATGCAACGGGTCGCGAAGAAGTTGTTAAGGCTGCCGACGCCATTGCTGAACACCTCACTGGCGATGCCGAAGTATACGCTGAGCCAGAAAAATACTTTGATCAACTCATTGAAATCAACTTGAGCGAACTCGAGCCGCATGTCAACGGCCCATTTACGCCAGACCGCGGCACACCAGTTTCCAAAATGCGTGCTGAGGCCACTGCAAATGGTTGGCCAATGCAGGTAGAGTGGGGTTTAATTGGTTCTTGTACCAACTCTTCTTATGAAGACTTAGCCCGCGCTGCTTCTATTGTGAAGCAAGCTGTGGCACAAGGCATCACGCCAAAAGCAGAATTCGGAATCAATCCGGGATCTGAACAAGTGCGCTATACTGCGGATCGCGACGGCATTCTTGCCGATTTTGAAAAAATGGGTACGAAAGTGTTTACGAATGCTTGTGGGCCATGTATTGGTCAGTGGGCCCGCGAAGGTGCAGATAAACAAGAGAAAAACACCATCGTACATTCTTTTAACCGCAACTTCTCTAAACGTGCCGACGGCAATCCAAATACACATGCCTTTGTAACGAGTCCAGAAATGGTAGCAGCTTTGGCCATCGCCGGAGACCTCGGTTTCAATCCGCTAACCGATACCCTTACCAACGATAAAGGGGAGCAAGTTAAATTGGTTCCACCAGTTGGTGACGAATTGCCAACGCGTGGTTTTGCCGTCGAAGACAACGGCTTCCAAGCACCTGCCGAAGATGGCAGCCATGTAGAGGTCGCTGTTGCGCCAGACTCACAGCGCCTTCAGTTACTAGAAAACTTCCCCGCTTGGGATGGTCAAAACATCCTTGGCG
>JBJTNX010000030.1:0-9694 GCA_046074325.1 Sphingomonadales bacterium | reverse complement strand
GGCAGGGCTGTGGTGAATCCCGTCACCTGGACCACCCAAAGTCTGGCGCCAAAAGAGGCTCACAAGGGCTTTTTATATTTTGACAATCAACTTTACACACAGTTATTTGACACCCACCTGATCGACGGCGCTATTTGGATTGAACATCCCGGCAGAAAGTTTTTTTTGATGAGTCTTACGATGCGTAATTACCACATCGGAGATATCAATCTTTTTTGGCAAGATATCCGAGAGAACGCAAAATTACGCGTCCTAAATTTCCATGAAAATAAGTAACTTTGTAGACCCAAAATCGACAACACACATGACACCTTTTGAAAGACGCCACATTGGCCCAGGAGCAACCGAAGAAAAAGCAATGTTAGCAGCAGTAGGCGTAGATTCGCTCGCTACGCTCATCGACCGCACTATTCCCGCTCAAATTCGCCTCAACAGAGAATTGCGCATCGATGGCGCGCTCTCAGAACAGGCTTATTTAGAGCATATTACTGCTCTTGGCGCTCAAAATAAAGTAAACAAATCTTTCATTGGTTTGGGTTACCACGAAACCATTGTTCCGTCGGTTATTTTGCGCAACGTCCTCGAAAATCCAGGATGGTATACCGCTTACACGCCTTATCAGGCAGAAATTGCACAGGGCCGCCTAGAAGCGCTGCTTAATTTCCAAACCATGGTCATTGAACTCACCGGCATGACCATTGCCAATGCTTCTTTGCTCGACGAAGCTACTGCCGCAGCAGAGGCGCTCATTATGTTCTATAACTCGCGCAGCCGTGCCGATATCCAAGCGGGGCGCAACAAATTTTTTGTCGATCAAAATGCGTTGCCGCAAAGCATCGACGTCATGACCGGACGTGCTCTAAATTTGGGTATTGAGCTCATCGTTGGCGATGCCGCTACCTTTGCGCCAGACGCGGCTTATTTTGGTGTTTTTGTACAATATCCAAACGCCAAAGGCCACATCCAAGATTGGAGTACCGCTATTGCCAACTGGAAAGCCGCTGGCATTCAAGTTGCAGTCGGTGCCGACTTGCTTTCACTCGTGCTCCTAAAGTCTCCGGGCAGCATGGGCGCAGACGTCGTGGTGGGTTCTGCTCAGCGTTTTGGTGTGCCAATGGGCTATGGCGGGCCTCACGCTGCCTTCTTTGCCACCAAAGAAGACTACAAGCGCAACTTGCCGGGCCGTATTATCGGTGTTTCCAAAGATGCCGACGACAACCAAGCCTTGCGCATGGCTTTACAAACCCGTGAGCAACACATCAAACGCGATAAAGCAACCTCTAACATCTGTACAGCGCAAGCGCTTTTGGCTGTCATGGCCTCCATGTATGCCGTTTATCACGGCCCAGATGGCATTCGCAGTATTGCAACACATGTGCATCATTTGGCAAGTAGCGCAGCCGCTGGCCTACAAAAAGCGGGTATTGCCATCGGTTCGGCTCACTTTTTTGATACCATTCACGTTCAAGGTGTAGACTGCGCGGCAATCCAAAGCAAAGCAGAAGCCGCTGGTCTCAACTTCCACTACATATCAGATTCAGAACTCAGCATTTCTTTTGGCGAACCCCATACGCACCAAGACCTCGCTGCTGTATTAAATATTTTTGGTGCGCAAGCTCAAGAAGCCCAAGCCGCAATTCCAAGTGCCCTCCAACGCACCGAACCTGTACTTTCACATCCTGTTTTCAATTCATATCATTCTGAGTCGCGCATGATGCGCTACCTCAAGCGCCTAGAGAACAAAGACCTTTCTTTGGTACACTCCATGATTCCGCTTGGTTCTTGCACCATGAAACTCAATGCAGCCTCTGAAATGATGGCCGTAACCAACCCGCAGTTTGCCAACATGCACCCGTTTGCGCCCCTAGACCAAGCTGCTGGTTACCACGCCATGTTCGAGCAACTTGCCAAAGACCTCTGCGAGGCCACCGGTTTTGCAGCTGTCTCTTTGCAACCCAACTCTGGTGCTCAAGGCGAATACGCCGGCCTCATGGTCATCAAAGCGTACCACGAGTCCAGAGGTGATTTCCAACGCAAAAAAATGATCATTCCGTCGTCTGCGCATGGCACCAACCCAGCCTCTGCCGTCATGGCTGGCTTCGAAGTGGTGGTAACCGGCTGTGACGAGAACGGTAATATCGACATCGAAGAATTGCGTACAGTGGCTACCGAACTCAAAGATGTTTTGGCAGGTATCATGGTGACGTATCCATCTACGCATGGTGTATATGAAGAAGGCATCATCGAGATCACCACTATTATTCATGCCAACGGTGGTCAGGTCTACATGGATGGCGCCAACATGAACGCCCAAGTTGGTCTCACCAACCCAGGAAATATCGGTGCCGACGTCTGTCACTTGAATTTGCATAAAACCTTTGCTATTCCGCATGGCGGTGGTGGCCCGGGTATGGGCCCTATTGGTGTGGCTGCGCACCTCGCGCCGTTCTTGCCGAGCAATCCGCTCGTCAAAACCGGCGGAGACCAACCTATTCACGCCATCTCAGCTGCGCCTTACGGGTCTGCGCTTATCTTGACTATTTCATACGCATATATCAAAATGCTTGGCGCCGAGGGCTTGCGCCGTTCTACCGAAATGGCGATTCTAAATGCCAATTATATTGCTGCACGCCTTAAAGGTCACTACGACATCCTTTACACCGGCGCTAACGGTACTGTGGCCCACGAAATGATCCTCGATTGCCGCGACTTCAAGAAAAATGCTGATGTAGAAGTAGCCGACATGGCCAAGCGCCTCATTGACTTCGGTTTCCACGCACCAACGGTATCATTCCCAGTTGCCGGCACCCTCATGATTGAGCCTACCGAATCTGAAGACAAAGAAGAACTCGATCGTTTTTGCGATGCCATGATCAAAATCCGCGAAGAAATCCGCGAAATCGAAAACGGCCACGCCGATAAAGTCAACAATTTGCTCAAAAATGCGCCGCATACCGCAGATTGCATCATCAACAAAAACTGGACTTACCCATACGCTCCTCAAGAAGCGGCTTATCCGCTGCCATACTTACTCGAGGCTAAATACTGGGCGCCGGTTCGCCGCGTAGACAACGCCTTCGGCGATCGCAACTTAGTTTGTAGTTGCCCAAGTGTGGAAAGCTACGCCAACGTTCAATAACACATGAAATTAGATATCCTTGCTTTTGGTGCCCACCCAGACGACGTCGAACTCTCTGCGGCGGGCACTATTTTGCACTACATCAAGCAAGGCAAAACCAGTGGCATCATTGATTTAACGGAAGGCGAACTCGGGACCAGAGGAAACGTCGATACCCGCTACCAAGAAGCTTCTGCGGCCGCCACTATTTTGGGCATTCAGCAACGCACCAATTTACGCTTGCCCGACGGTTTTTTTGAGAATAACCAAGCCGCCAAACTCAAAATCATTGAGCAAATTCGCTTGCACCAACCAGAAATCGTTTTGGCCAACGCGCTCCACGACCGTCACCCCGATCATTCCAAAGCAGGTCAGTTGGTTGCCGAGGCATGTTTTCTTGCGGGTTTGCGCAAGATTCATACGACGCATCAAGGACAAGAACAAACCGCTTACCGTCCAAGATTAGTGTTGCATTACATCCAAGATTACCATCAGATTCCGTCATTTGTACAAGACGTCAGCCCATATGTGAATCAAAAAATTGAAGCCATCAAAGCCTATAAAACCCAGTTTTTTGATCCAAATTCGGCTGAGCCAACCACGCCCATATCCGGCGAGCTTTTCTTTGATTTTTTAAAAGGCCGTATGCTCGAAATGGGCAGGCCTGCGGGCTACAATTACGCCGAGGGTTTTGTGGTCAACCGTTGGTTTGGCGTTCAAGACATCTTTGCTTTAGACTGAATTCGTCGCCAGCCCACAAAAAGTACGGCTCCAATGGCCACCCCAATTGCGTTTGCTACTATATCCAAGCCAGAAACATCTCTACCGGGCACAAACCCTTGCAGCCATTCCAAACTGGCACCAATGCCCAGCAGCACGAATATCAAATAAAAAGAGTGTATTTTACTTTGACATTTAAACACAAGAAATGCAGTCAAGGAGAGTGTCGCATAACCTATAAAATGACCCAGTTTGTCGTTGAGCTGCACATTGACCCCGCCTTGTGGGCTTTTTAAAGAGAAATAAACAATAACCAATAACTCGAGCGCCAAAAGTACGCGCAGTAATTTTTGGATATTATTCATAAAGCAAGGTTTTGTCTTTAAGGGTAGCGGGTCGTCCGTCGGTCATCCATTTTGGAGCGGGTGCATACATCAGATAGTGGTCAAAAAATTGGCGCATGCGTATCGATAAATCGTATTTGTTGGCCAATTTAGTGAGGTTGTGGTCGTCTTCGTTGTAATTGAGCATCCAGCAGGGCTTGCCAAGTCTGCGCAAGCCATTGTAGAGTTCAATTCCCTGATACCATGGCACGGCGCCATCTTTGTCGTTGGCCATGATCAAGAGCGGCGTTTGTACTTTGGGTAAATGGAACAAAGGCGAGTTTTCTACGTATAACTCGGGTTTTTCCCAAATAGTAGCACCTATCCGGCTTTGGGTGCTTTCGTACTGAAATTGTCTGTTGAGGCCGCTGCCCCAACGAATGCCACCATAGGCCGAAAACATATTGCTCACAGGGGCGCCAGCCATGGCTGCGGCAAATCGCGGGGTCATGGTAATGAGCATGGCGCTTTGGTAACCACCCCAGCTTTGCCCTTGCAAGCCCATGCGTTTTTCGTCGATCGGGAAATTCTTGATGAGGTAGTCGGCAGCACTCATAATGCTATTGTAAGCACCTTGTGCTGGCTTGCCGGGTTTGTAGCGGATGTCCGGAATAAATACCAAGTAGCCGCCGCTCGCGTATTCAGTAGGGTTGATAATACTTGCCGATGGTTTTGGTGCTTGGTAGTTGTGTAAATTATCCGAACTGAGTTCGTAGTAATAAAATAACAACGGGTATTTTTTGTTGGGGTCGTAGTTTTCGGGTTTGTATAATAAGCCTTCTAATTGTTGGCCATCGTAGGCAGTCCATTTGACGGTTTCGACCGTAGCCCAATTGTAAGTACTTTGCTGCGGATTGGCTACTGAAATACGCTTGGCGTTGTCGTAGTTGTAGTCCGGAAGCAACCAGAGGTCGGGGTAAGTACTTACGTTCATGATCCGGATGAGCGTTTGATCTGCATTTGTCGCTTTTTGAACCGATGAAATACGGTAAGGAATTTCAAATGCTTTGCTCAGCCCATCTTCCTTGTAATAGTAGAGGCTTTCTTTTTTATCCGCTTTGCGGAGCCCAATGAAATATCCATCTTTTAAATCTAAAAAGGCGGAGTCGCGGTGGTTACGCTCAAAACGCAGTTCTATTTTGTCTCTAGTGGCGCTTTCATTTGAAATACTCTTCAACGTTTTTGCTGCGATATCGTAGCTCCAGATATCGTATTCAGACTGAAAACAAACTTCTTTGGCATTTTTAGTAAAACCCAAGTAACCAACAGGCCCAGCCTCCATGGGTTGACCATTGAGGTCTTCTTGCCAAACGATGTCTTTACGGCTGCAATTCATGCAAGTGTGCTGTTGCTTTTCGATGTCCAACAACATCCATTTTTGTCCTTCGGCTAAATAATACGTAAAGTAGCGCCCATCGGCAGAGAGTTCGCTGGTGTGCGCCCATCCTTTGCCCAGTAAAACCGTTTTTCCGGTTTCTAAATCGATGCGGTAGTAGTCGCTCTTGGAAGGCGCTTTCCATTGGGCTTCAATTAAGTACGGGTCCGGATTGCGCGCGATCAGAAAAGGCGCTTTCATTTGCTTGTCGATATTGACGCGCAGGGTGTCGTTTTCGAGCGCAACTAAGCGTTCGGTTTGCAGGTGATAAACATGAAGGGTGCCCCGTTTGAGGTCTTGGTCTTTTTTAAGGAGTTGTTGCGGCTGAATTTCTAAATCTTGGTAGTGCCAGATGTCGAGGTTGACTTTTTCGCGCTCGAGCAAAGTATCCTTGCTTACTTTTTCGCGTGGGACAATCGCAAAATAGAGAAGCTGGCTGTCGTCGCTAAATGTTGGTTTACGCCCCGTGGCAAGCGCTTGGTACCTGCCGTCTGAACCGAGGTCAAAATCAGTGGAGTCGCCGAAATTAGTAGTCTTGAGCTGCGCTAAGTCAAAAAGCGTGAGTTGCAAGTTTTTGACTTTTGCGGTATCGGTGCTATATAGAAAGACGAGTTGTTGGTTGTTTGGGCTCCAAGCGAGGTCAGATACCAAGGGCTGTGCTTCGAATTCCTTGAGCAATTTGAGGTCAGAGGTCTGGTAGATGCGCACTTGCATGGAGTCTAATTTCATTTTACGCTGTTTGACGACCGCAATTTTGGAACCGTCTGGGCTCAGGGCAAATTGGGTAATGCTGTCTAAATGGGGAAAATTCTGTTGCCCCGATGTATAGACCAACAATCGGTGCCCTTCGGTCTTGAACGGATTCACTTTTGGTTCGGGCGTTGGTTTTTTCCAAAAGCAGTATTTCTCCCATTTTTTGGGCTCGACTTTTTCTATTTTTTTTGGGCTGAACTCTTGTAGAAAAGCCAAAACTGGTGCTTCTTGAGCTTGTTGTACTTGTTTGAGTTTGTCGAACTTGAAAAGCGTGTCTTGGGCCAAATGGTAAATGAACAAGGAATCTTTGGGCCATTTCTTTTTATCGACTTTATCGAGTTCAAGCTTGCGCAGGCTGTCGTAGTCTGGGCTTCGTTTCCAAGCGACGAAACTTTCGTCAGTTGCCAGCAATGCACCGCTAGCACGTTCAATTGAATCGTGTTTTTGAGTGGCTGCATAGTAGAAATGCAAGACCGGGTTTCCTTTTAATACCGTGAGTTCATAGCTTATGATTTGCCCCTTAGTAGAAATTTGTTCTTTTTCGAGGCGTTTCCAGGTGTCATACGCTTTGAAGTCGAGTGCAGGTTTTTGTGCCAGCAACCAAGCACAATTACAAAAGAAAAGAAGTAAGATAAATCGTTTCATCGTTTAGATTTATGAAAAGAGACCAAATAAACACCCATAAAAATAAGCAACATATACAACAGGCGTTCTAAAGTAATGGTGTTGGTATAGTTGGCGGCCCAGCCCAATGCGGCAAATAAGAGGGTGAAAAGGATCACCATGATGGGTTGGGTGTAAATATAAGCTGCAGATACGGTGGCGCTGACATATTTGAGGCCAAAAATGGTCAGTAAATAGGTGAGAAAAGTGACGCCGACTATTACATAAATAATTTTGTACCACACCGAGGTAGGGATGTCATTCCAATTGACTTGTGTCAAACCATTCCAAGTAGGAGGAAAGAGGAGCAACAATAAAAATCCGATGCTGAATACATACGTAATGACTTGGATTGGACTATATTTCAGCAAAAGCGGTTTGGAAAGAACGAGGTAAAATGCATAGCTCAGGGCATTGATCAATAAAAAAAGATCGCCCCGTGCAGAGGTGCCAGGTGTTTGGCCTGAACTTATGGTCAGTAGAATTGCGCCAGTGGCGCCAATAAGGACCCCAATTCCGTTGGTCATGTTCATTTTGTCTTTTGAAAACAATACAGCCAAAACAAATACCATTAATGGATTGAGTGCCATAATGATGCCCGCATTCAGCGCCGTTGATAAATTGAGTCCATGAAAAAAGAAAAGCTGATTGACCGCAACTCCAAAAAGACCAGCCGCAGCAAAGCGCCAATAATCTGCGCGGTCTACGGGCTTCCGTTTTTGAAAAAGCAAAAGCAGCCAAAACAAGGCTACAGCACCGCTGACCCGCAATAAAATAAAGGTAGTTGGGTCTAAAAACTGAGGCATAACACCTTTGGCCAAGACGTGGTTGGCACCGTAAAGCAGATTGACGACGAGTAGGGCGATATGCGCCTGGATTATTTGCGTTTTAGACACAGCGCAAAGGTAGTTATTCTGTATCTTTGTTAGGTGCACTTAGCCCATCTACATTTAGTCAATTACAAGAACTACCCCGACCTCGAGCTCGATTTCGTGCCGGGGATCAACGGAATTGTAGGCCCAAATGGCGCGGGCAAAACCAATATCCTAGATGCGGTGTACTACCTCAGTATGTGTAAAAGCTACCTGAATGTCAATGACCGCCATAACCTGCGCTTCGAACAGGCCTTTTTTTCTATTGCTGGACAGTGGCAACTCGACCAAAAACAACACGATGTTCAGGTTGCCTATAAAGCAGGTGTCAAAAAGCAAATCAAATGGAACAAAAAAGCCTATGACAAGCTCACGGCGCATATAGGTAAGCTCCCGGTCGTTTTCATTTCACCCTACGACGGCGACCTCATCGCCGAAGGCTCTGACTTGCGCCGCAAATGGATGGACGGCATTTTATCTCAACTCGACAAACAATACCTCGAAGAAATACAGCGCTATACGCGTTTATTGGAGCAACGCCATGCACTATTGCGCAACATGCACGAGCACCGTTTGTTTGACCCTGACGCCATCGAAGTTTGGGATGCCCAGTTGGTGCCATGCGGCCAATACATTCATGCCCAGCGCAAGGCATTTTTAGCTGAATTTATCCCGGTTTTCAAGCGTTTTTATGCAGAAATCGGCCAAAATGCCGAAGAAGTCGATATCAGTTACCGCAGCCAACTCTCCGATGCCGATTTTACCACCCTTTTGGCCTCCTCCGCAAAAAAAGACGCCCTGACCCAATACACCAACGTCGGTATCCACAAAGACGACCTCTTATTCAGTATCAAAGGTCATCCGGTTAAAAAATTCGGATCTCAGGGGCAACAAAAATCGTTTATCATTGCACTGCGCCTTTCGCAATTCGACTGGCTCAAACAGCACAAAGGCCAAAAGCCTGTTTTGCTCCTAGACGATATTTTTGATAAACTAGACAACCAACGCGTTGAGCGCCTCATTGCGCTTGTGAGTGCCGATTACTTTGGTCAGGTTCTAATTACAGACACCGACCCAATCCGGATGAAAGCCTTATTTGAGCAGCTACCCGGCCAGACCCAACTTTTGCAAATCCAAAACCAACAAGCCCTGCCACTATGAGTTCAGATCACAAAAGACAAAACGAAGAGCAGCCGCTGGGCGCCCTTGTCGGTAAAATTTTGAAAGCTTACGGCCTTCAAGACAAAATGAAGTCCTTTGATCTCATTGCTGCTTGGCCCGAACTCATGGGCCCTGCTGTTGCTCAGCGCACCACAGATATCCGCATCGAAAACAATATCCTTTATCTCAAAATTGACTCGAGTGTCATGCGCGACGAACTTTTCCATGGCAAACAAATTATCATTGGGCGCTGTAACCAGTTTGCCGGCGAAGAACTTATCCGCGATATCTGGTTCAATTAAGTTTTTAACTTTGTTATATTAATTCATCATTCCTATGTCAAACGCATTTTTTAAGGTCCCTGTTGCCATCAACGAACCCGTTAAATCTTACGCGCCAGGTTCGCCAGAGCGCGCATCGCTTTTAGCCAAATACCACGAATTCAAGGACCGCAGCCCTATAGATGTACCAATGTATATCGGTGCTCAAAAAGTAACGACTTCCAACAAGAAACCCCTTACCGTGCCCCATGATCACCAGCATGTGTTGGGCTACTACAACCAAGGCGATGCTTCGCATGTGGCGGCGGCAATTGACGCCGCTTTGGCCGCAAAAGCGGCTTGGTCTGCGCTTCCTTGGCAAGACCGCG
>JBJTNX010000029.1:0-5611 GCA_046074325.1 Sphingomonadales bacterium | reverse complement strand
AGCGTTCCGGTTACTTGGGTTTGGTAATTACAACCAATGCTGTCTAGATAAATGTAAGGTTGCGCATACAATTCGAGCGTGCTTGTGGCGCTGTGGTTACACACGTTGTCGGTAAAGGTGAGGGTGAAAATACCTGATTCGCTCGCATTTATTGTTGGGTTGAGTGAACTGGCATTCGGTGAAAAAAGCAAGGTGGCCTGCGGATTGTTAGAGGTGTAACTCCAAATACCACCACCGAGGTCGGCAGTGGTGCCACTCACCTGATAATTCAGTTGACACAATGCTGTATCTTCAAAAATTTGCGGGTTGGGCGGGAACGTCAGGGTTGCGCTCAGCGTTTGCTGACAAACGTTGTCGGTGAAAGAAATGGTATAGGTGCCCGGCGCACTGATCGAAATCAATGGATTGAGTGCAGTGTTACTACTGAAGCTGATGTTGGCCGATGAAGCTGTCCAGAGCCCACCAGGAGAAACCGTGCCTTGCACCTGAAAGGTATTTTGACAAGTGAGCGTATCGTTAAAAATGGTAGAAGAACTTGTTCCAAAAACGGTAAAGGTGGTGTCTGTGCTACACAAACCGGCAGAGTCGAGTAAGTTGATGGTGTAGGTGCCTGCACCCAATACATTGGTGAACTGGGCATTCAGTGCGGGGTTACCTAAGCCCCAGCTCACAGTGGAGTACGCACTTGCATTTGGAATGGTTAGTGTAACGGCGGTATCTGGCGGACAAAATGCCAATGGGCCTTGCAGGTTGATTGGCAGCGGATTGATGATGTCAAAAGTATCTGAGATATGTTTATAGCAACCGTTTTTGCTGACGGTTACCCCGTAGATTTGATCGGTATTGATGCTGCTGGTTGGTTGTACGGTGAAGTCGTCCCAGAGGTAGCTGTCATAGGGGCCATTGGATACACTCAGGTCAATGCTACCGCAAGAGTTGGCTACAACAAGCATTGCCGAGTCTAGGTTGTTGACGATAGTGTCGATGACGACCACGAAAGTAAGTGCGGTAACGCCGGGTGTAGGGAGGTTGTTGTCGGTGGCGGTGACTGTGATGTTGTAAGTGCCCATGGTGGCCAAAGAGCCGACAGCTCTAAGAACGATATTTGCGGTATTGCCGGGCGTATTTGAAATTTGTTGTAGGGTGCTGAGCCCGCCATTGCTGTAGGTAATACTGGTGCTTTGGCTTGTTTCAGGTGATAAAAAGTTGATGCTGAAATCGGCCGAGTCTCCGAGGGCGCAAATTTTGAAGGTGTCACAGGAGGCAATGCCTTCCGGGATAGGTGGAATATTTCCGCCGTTTGATGCGTCAAAAGCAAAGCTTTTGAAGTCGAGCCAATCGATGCCGTCAGGATTACCTAGGGCGCCGTCAAAATCATTGCCGGCGTGGTCAAAACGCGAGATCAAGAAATAAGCTACGCCGTCGCCTTTGTTGGCACCGCAGGTGGCTGGAACCCCGCCAAAACCATTGACACCTTGCGAGGCATCGCCGGTGGTCCAGTCCATGTTTTGGTAACAGAATGCAACGTTTCCGCCGTCAATGACGGGGTCGGAGCCGTTGGTGATAATCAATTGAAAGGTATTGAGTTTATCGCCATGAAAGGCATAGTAACCGACCGCAACCCAATTGACATAAACAGCTGTTGGTGTGATCTTATAAACCACCTGACCATTGCCGTTGCGCGTATCGACATCGGCCCAAAATGGCGCAACGATGCCGTTGCCGACCGATGGAAAAGCCGTTGCCGAGAAGGTAGACAAAGGACCGGTAAAGGTGACGTTACCGTTGTTGTTAATGTAAATGGCGTTGTAAGATTGGCCGTACAAATTAAAAGTAAAGGGAATCGGAATGAGTCCGGTTGAGCCGTCGTCGTTGGGTTGCATAGCCAATGTGTACGTTGAATCTGGTGTGATGTAGCAGTCACAGGCGTTTGCTTTGTTGTAGGTGGCCGGCTTTACAGGAGCCACAGGCAATTGTATGGACGTATTTGCGGTGGTGTTGACCGTACCGAGCTGACCAGATCCTTTGAGTTGTTGGTAAAGTGGAGAATCGACTAAAACTTGTGCCGAAGCCATTTGGATCAAAAACAAGAAGGCGGAAAAAAGTAGCAATTTAGACATAGTAGAAGGGCTTAGACCTAACTGAATAGGACGCTATTTTAGGGTTTGAGGTTGCACGAATTTAATGTATTTTTAGCAAAAATTTAGGATATGAGACTTCTTCTAGGGTTTTCCCTCTTATTAGCCAGTGCCACTTTTGCGCAAAAGAAAACAACTACGCCAGCTGAAAAGCCGCCTTTTGACGCCGGCACTGTAGGTGCGTTGTCGTTTCGAATGGTAGGCCCCGCATTGACCTCAGGTCGTGTTGCCGATCTTGCGGTGCACCCCACAAACAAAGATACTTGGTATATTGCCGCTGCTTCTGGTGGCGTTTGGTTGACGCAAAACCATGGCATTACCTTTGAACCCATTTTTGATCATTACGGTTCTTATTCGATAGGTTGCATTACCCTCGCACCTAGCAATCCAAATACGGTTTGGGTAGGTTCAGGTGAGAATAACAACCAGCGTTCAGTCTCTTACGGCGATGGCGTTTACAAATCTGTCGATGGGGGTAAGTCTTTTACCAATATGGGACTCAAAAACTCGGAACACATCGGTAAAATAATTGTGCATCCGACCAACGAAAATATTGTTTGGGTAGCTGCTTATGGGCCACTTTGGAGTGGTGGCGGCGAGCGCGGGGTTTATAAAAGTACAGACGGCGGCCAGACCTGGACACGCACCTTATTTGTCTCGGAGCACACCGGAATAGCCGAAATCGCTATTGACCCGACCAATCCCGATATTTTATATGCATCGGCGCATCAGCGTCGCCGTCACGAGTATACCTACATTGGTGGCGGCCCAGAGTCCGGACTATACAAGTCGACAGACGGTGGTCTTACTTGGAAAGAAATCAATAGCGGATTACCAAAAACCGATATGGGCCGCGTGGGCTTGGCTGTTTCGCCTGCCGATGCCAATGTTGTCTATGCCATTGTTGAGGCACGCTACGAAAAAGGTGGTGTGTACCGCTCCAACAACAAAGGCGAAAGCTGGGCCAAGCAAGGTGGATTCTCCACAAGTGGCAACTACTATCAAGAAATTTTCTGCGATCCAAAAGACGTCAACAAAGTCTTTGCGATGGATACCTATATGCACCACAGCACCGACGGTGGTAAAACGTTTGTCCCGACAGGTGAGCGCAACAAACACGTTGACAACCACTGCATTTGGATTGACCCCAACAACACCAACCACTGGTTAGTGGGTTGCGACGGCGGTTTATACGAAACCTACACGCACGCCAAAGAATGGAGCTTTTTTGGTAATTTACCGATCATTCAGTTCTATAAAGTCGTGACCGACAACGCCTCGCCATTTTACAATATTTATGGCGGCACCCAAGACAACAACTCCATGGGCGGCCCTTCGGCCACGCAGAACGTGTCTGGCATCCTTAATACCGACTGGTTCATTACCAATGGCGGCGATGGTTTCGAATCGGCAACCGATTGGTCCAACCCGAATATCACGTATGCGCAGGCCCAATACGGATGGCTGGTGCGTTATGACAGAGCGTCTGGTGAAAAAGTGCCGATTCAGCCTATGCCGGCTGCAGGAGAGCCAGGCTACCGTTGGAACTGGGATGCCCCGCTTATTGTTTCTAAACACGATGCCGGCACGCTTTATTTTGCGGCCAACAAGTTGTTTAAATCCACAAACCGCGGTGATGACTGGCAAACAATAAGCCCTGATTTAACCCAACAAATCGATCGCAATGAAATCGAGGTCATGGGCCAAGTCTGGACCATTGACGCCGTCATGAAAAATGCCTCCACTACGGTTTACGGCAATGTGGTGGCACTCGACGAATCACCGAAGAAGAAAGGCTTGTTATATGTCGGTACCGACGACGGCCTCATTCAGGTTTCCGAAAACGACGGTCAAACCTGGACTAAATACCAAACGTTTCCAGGCATTCCGATCAACACCAGGGTAAATATGCTCACGGCATCTTTACACCAAGAAAATGTGGTCTATGCGTGTTTCAATGCGCAGCGCCAAGGCGACTTTAAGCCGTATTTATTAAAGTCCTCAGATAAAGGCAAGACCTGGACCAACATTGCAGCTAATTTGCCAACGCGCGGCACTGTTTA
Source organism: Sphingomonadales bacterium (assembly GCA_046074325.1). Lineage (GTDB taxonomy): Bacteria > Bacteroidota > Bacteroidia > Flavobacteriales_D > Crocinitomicaceae > UBA952. The sequence continues at coordinate 1,410 of JBJTNX010000029.1, read as the reverse complement.
TTGTCTTAAACAAGACCCAGTAGTTGAAAATCTGTTGTTCGTTGGAACTGAGTTTGGCGCATATTTTACCACAGATGGTGGCCTCAACTGGACTAAATTAGCTGGTTTGCCAACTACGGCAGTATACGACCTCGATATCCAGGAGCGCGAAGTCGATTTGGTTGCCGCTACTTTTGGCCGCGGGTTCTATGTATTAGATAATTACAGCCCATTGCGCAGCTTAAACAAAGAAAACCTCGATAAAAAAGCACATTTGTTCCCTGTAAAAGACGCACTTCTGTACATTGAAGCCGATCCGCTCGGTTTGGAAGGTACCGGTTTTCAAGGGCACAACATGTGGTCTGCCAAAAACCCAAGTTATGGCGCCACCTTTACGCTTTATCTCAAAGAGGTACCAAGCTCCTTGAAAAGCGATCGTCAGGCCAAAGAAAAAGAGTTGGAAAAAGATAAAAAAGACGTCAGCTATCCGAGTTTTGAAGCGCTCAAGGCAGAAGTTCTCGACGAAAATGCGCAGCTCATTTGGATCATTTCTGATGCTAATGGCACCGAGATTCGCCGCATGAGCAGCAGTCTGCAAAAGGGCTTGCAGCGCCAGCAATGGAATTTGCGCAAGGCCAGTACCAATCCGGTTGGAAACGGTGGCCGTGGCCCGCTCGTGGTGCCGGGTAACTACTACCTAAAAGTTGTCATGGTACACAATGGCAAGGTCGAAGAATTGGTCGCAAATACCGCGTTTGTAGTCAAAGGGCTCAATAACCAAACCTTACTGGCAAAAGACCAGCCCGCACTCGATGCCTTCCGCGCTAAAGTTGCGGAGCTCAACCGCAAAGTAAGCGGTTCCGAAAAACGATTTGAAGAACTCAACGAAGAACTCGCCGTTCTCGAAAAGGCCGTCTTGAATTATCCGAACACCGATTTAAATTTAATGAAGGAAATCCGTGAACTCAAATTGCTTAAAGCCCAATTGCGCGAGCAACTCTATGGAGACGAAATGCGCGCCAAGCACGAATTTGAAACAGCACCAACTTTCACTGGCCGTTTAGGTATGCTCGAGTATCAGCTTGCCGAAAACACAAGCGGCGTGAGCAATACGCACAAAGCCAATTTCCAGATGGTGGAGCAAGAATACGCTAGGTTTAAAGAGGCGCTGAATGCGTATCAGACCCGTGTACTTAAGCTCCATGAGGCGCTTCAAAAAGCGAATATTCCTTATACGAGATCGAGAACCGATTGGAAAGAAGGGGAGTAAATTTATAAGCTGCGTTCGGTCGTATTGCCTTTATAAGTGTAGCTCAACTTTCCATTATTTACTTTAAAATCAGGATTCGGCCAAACGTCATCTAATTGAAATAAGTAGTTCGTTTGGCCGTTTGCTGGTTCTAGTTCATAAAAATTGAAATGGTAGAGTGT
>JBJTNX010000028.1:0-3101 GCA_046074325.1 Sphingomonadales bacterium | reverse complement strand
TTGTGGCCCTGAAAGTCGAAAGAATGCCTCGGTGGCGGAACTGGTAGACGCGCTGGATTCAAAATCCTGTTCTTTCGGGAGTGCCGGTTCGATCCCGGCCCGAGGTACAAAAGCCCCTGAATTTCAGGGGCTTTTTTGTTTTCAGATCCGAATAGCTACCGTTTTACTTATCGTCGAGCATATTAATGACCCCGCCTTTGCCATCGGTAATGATCGTTTTGGTATTCGCAGAGGTGGAAAGTTTCATGAACGCTTGAATTTGATTCATTTTTAATACATTCGGCGTTAGGCTCGAATTGAGCATATCGTTAGCAGCTTTGTTGGCTTTGGCTTCAATTTCGATTCCTTTGGCACGGCCTTCGGCTTCAATTTTGGCTGCTTCTGCTCGGGCTTCTGCCTGAATAATAGCATTTTTCTTAGCGCCTTCTGCCTCAATAAGCTGTCGGTCCATTTCTTTCTTCTGTCGGTCCAACACAAACTCCATACGCAAGGCCTCTTGCTCCGCCTCTAATTTGGCTTCAATGGAACGGGTTAATCCTTGCGGTAAGCTGATGCTTTTTAATAAAACAGCCTCAATGACAAAACCTTTTTCATCGCAAACCTCAGCTAACCTTTTCTTGATTTCTTGCTCGATTTCCAAGCGTTTGGCACTGTGCATGTCTTTGGCATAATACCGCGAGCACACATCAGAGGCTGCCGATCTAAACACGGGTAAAATGAGGTTTTCTTCGTAGTTCAAACCCGTTTCTTTGATCAATTTAGGAACGTCTTCTGCCTTGATATGGTAGAGAATAGAGCTCTCAGAAAGTATCGTAAGACCTTCCTTTGAAGGCAGGTTTTCTTTGATCGATAAATTCATGGTACGCACATTTACTTTCACTACTTTGGTAATGAATGGATTGTAGGCCACGGGCCCTGGCATTCTTACCTTTTCATCTATTTTTCCGAGTCTACTTTTCACGGCCACCTGATGTGGTTTGACTACCGTACAGCTTGCCACACCTGCAGCAAAAGCTGTTATCATCATCATTTTTTTCATCGTTAAATTTTTTATTGGCTTTGGTCAAAGGTTGTGCCATAAACGATGATTTATGATGGTGTTATTATTGATAATTTTTATGGTGGTTATAGGCATTGTTTTACAATTGCCACACCTCCACATAAAACCCTGCGTTCTTTCTCAAAAACCATTCTATGAGAAAGATTTTACTTAACCCAATATTGCTATTTTTTGTCTGCGCCATTTTGTTGCAGCATTCAACCGTTGCCCAAATCGCGAATATCCAAGTATTGGATCACAACAACGTGAGTTGCATCCTGAGCGATGAAGGCGGTTTTTTTAATAATACTCCTGCTGGCATTGGTGGCTATGAAATTCCGAAAGGCGACAGCATCAGGAGTATTTTTGCAGGAAGTTTTATGATTGGTGCCCAAGATCCGGTGGGTCAGGTTTATTTCTCTGGTCGCACTTATAGCTTTGGCGGGAATCAAAGTAGTTTTCACTCGGGTCCAATTGCAGACCCTTTTTTCTATGGAACTATTTCTTATACAAGCGCTTATCAAAATGCACTATGGAAAGTCAGCGCCGCAGAAATTGAGGCACACCAACTCAACTTCCAAAATCCAGGCTATATTGTACCCAATTCAATATTAAAATGGCCCGGAAACGGCGATGCCACAATGGGTGTTGCTCACCAGTTAGCACCATTTATCGACCTCAACCTGAATGGCATTTACGAACCTATTTTGGGAGATTACCCTGATATCAGAGGTGACGAAGCAGTATATATCATCATGAACGATGAATCTTACCAGCCCGACGGCAATCAACTTCGCGTTGAACTCCATGTCATGTTCTATCAATTCAGTACAGGTAATTACCTGAACAATACCACCTTCATGAATGTAAAAGCAATCAATCGAAGTTCAATCAATTATCAAAACTATCATCAGGGTATTTATATCGATTACGATATTGGCAACGCATTCGACGATTACATTGGTTGTTCACCCGAAAAAAACATGATTTTTGCCTACAATGGCGATAATTTTGATGAATCAGAGGGTGGAATGAAGGGTTATGGTACGAATCCACCGAGTCAAGCGTTAGTGAGCTTGTCTCATCCGTTGAAAAGCGGATTGGTGAACAACCAAAATGCGGGTAGTTTTGCACCTTATGGCGATACTTCCATGTGGCTACTCATGAATAGCATGTGGGTAGACACCACACCTTGGGTAAATCCGCTCACGAACGCAGTTACAGATTTTATTTTACCTGATAATCCAAATAGCGCCAATGGTTGGAGTGAAGTAGCACTTGGCAATCCGTCTGGCGACAGACGCGGTATGATCACCATTTTTGAACCTTCATTTAGACCAGGAACAAGCATTTGCTCTGATTACGCTTTTATCTATAGTCGGGTAGGCGCTCATCTTCAAAATGTGCAGGATGTTTGGAATATTGCAGGTAGCCTTCAAGCGCTTTATAACGCCTCAGAGGCCTTTCCCTGTAAAGGAAGTAGTACAGCTGCCGTGCCGGTAATTCAAGAAGAGGAGTTTTTGCGCATTTTTCCGAATCCGACAAGCGAAATATTGACGATTCAAACCACTTTGACGCCTCCCTATTCGATTCAAATTTTAAATGCAATGGGCAAATTAGTTTTGCAGCAAAAAGTGGAGAATTCACCAACGATCCAATTAAATCTAGACGGAATCTCTTCTGGTTCGTATATTTTAAAAATAGAAAACGCCCAGCAAATCCTGACTCAAAAATTGCTTATCTCAACAAATTCAGATGACCAGTGAGCACGTTGTCATCGGACTGATTAATGAAACGATAGGTAACCTGATAAGTATAAACGCCAACCGGAGCAGGTCCTAAATTGGCTACCGAGCCGTCCCAGCCTAAATTGGAATCTCGGCTCGAGAAAATCAGTTCACCCCAACGGTTATAGATGCTTAAATCAAAGAATTCAGGTTCAATGTTTTTTCCGCTAACCCGAAAAGTGTTGTTAAATCCGTCACCGTCAGGACTAAAAGAATTTGGTATGTATATCGCGGCATCTTCAATAATATTTAAAATACTCGTGATTTCATTCGTA
>JBJTNX010000027.1:0-6707 GCA_046074325.1 Sphingomonadales bacterium | reverse complement strand
TCACAATGTTTCGCTTGAATAGCAATGGCACCCTTGACCAATCGTTCGGAATAAATGGCTTTTTCAATAATGACATCGGTACTAGTGAAGATTACGCCCGTAAAATATTGATTCAAAACAATAAAATTATTTTAGTTGGCTCTTCTAAGCTTCCTGGATTTAGCACCAATCGCTTGGCACTCACACAATGTGATTTGAACGGACAAATAGACCCTACATTCGGAACGAACGGCACAACTGTTTTTCAAAATGCAACCGGAAGCTCTTGCTTTGGACAAAGTGCAGTCATTGGCAGCAATAACGATATTTTTATTTGCGGTGATGCGTATATCAACAATGTTTATTACCCATTGTTGGCTAAAGTTTCGTCCTCAGGTATACCTTATGCCTCATTTGGTAGTAATGGTGTGCTCATTCCGATGAACTTTAATGCACGCTTCTTTGACATTGAATTCGATGGGTCAAAACTAATTATGGCAGGTCAAAACGGCGTTGGCCCCTGGGATTTTATCTTACAAGCTAGAAATACGACTGATGGTGGAATCGTTACGACGTTCGGTACGGCTGGTAGTTCCATTATTGATGTAGTTCAAGCCGATACCTATTATGAATTACTGATTCATCCAGACGGCTCATTACTTGCTTGCGGAACAACTGGAACTGCCGGAATTGGCGCCGCAAGAGATTTTATTATTTCAAAATATAATGCGAACGGTATTTTACAAACCGGTTTTGGCACCAATGGACACACAGTAACCAGCATTGGCACAGCCTGGGACGACGCATATGGCATGGCACTTTATCCGGGCAACAAAGTCGTACTCGCCGGATTTAGTGCACAATCCAATACACAACACGCCGTTGCGCGTTATGCCTATGGGCCAGCTACACCAGTATTGGGTTGTACAGATCCGCTTTCGTGCAATTACAACTGTTTGGCAACTGTCAACGACGGCAGTTGCTTGTATCCGAATACTGCATGCGATGACGGCAATCCGAATACCATCAATGACAGTACCAACGCGAATTGCATTTGCTCAGGGCAAATCGTCACAACCATCCCAGGTTGCATGAATCCAGCTGCGTGTAATTACAATCCATTGGCTACAGTAGACAACGGATCTTGTATTTTACCTGGCTCACCCTGTGACGATAATAATGCGAATACGATTAACGATATGATTGACGCTAATTGCAACTGCACAGGTACAGCCATTATTCCAGGCTGCATGAATCCAGCTGCGTGTAATTACAATCCGTTGGCAAACGTTGAGGATAATAGTTGTTTGTTTCCAGGATCTCCTTGTAACGATGGCAATCCCAACACCATGAACGACTCCATTAATCCGGATTGTATTTGTGCAGGAATTCTTATCGTAGAGGGTTGCATGGATCCGAATTCTTGTACTTATGACTCCTTGGCAAATGTGGACAACAACACTTGTATTTATCCGGACACACCATGCGATGACAACAATCCAGATACTTTTAACGATGTCCTTGATTCACTCTGCAATTGTGTGGGCACACTTTATGTGAGTGGATGTATGGATCCGAATGCATGTAATTACAATCCTTTAGCCAATATTGACGATCAAACTTGTATACTACCTGGTAGCCCCTGCGACGACGGCAATGTCATGACGATCAATGATTCCATAGATGTCAATTGTAATTGTGTTGGCATAGATATCACAGGACTTAACCCTACTCATTTTGAATTTTCAATTGTACCTAATCCTGCCAAAGACCTCATTACAATAGAAGTTGGTACTGCCGGATTAAAAACAATCAAAGTCTTTGATTTACAAGGCAAAGTTCTTCTCTTGAAATCTTTCCAAGGTTTCACTGAATTACTTGACTGTTCGCAGTTGGCAAACGGCAGCTATATTGTGGAGCTAAGTAATAATGACGGTAAAAAAATCAAGAAATTGCTCGTCCAACGCTGATGATTGAACAGCATCTTACTTTTAGTCAAACGCGGCGCTATTATCAAAATGACCTGAAGGGCAAAAAAAAGATCCTTATTGCCTTACATGGCTATGGCCAACTCGCACAGTTTTTCTTCCGAAAATTCAATTTTTTGAATGACCATTGGGGCGTTGTCGTTCCAGAAGGCCCGCATCGATTTTATTTAAACGGAAGCTCAGGAAGGGTTGGTGCCTCTTGGATGACCAAGGAATGGCGCGAACAAGACATCTTGGAAAATAACGCCTATCTACAAGAATTACTTGTCAAAATACTTGAAGAAAACCCGCATGCAAAAATCCATTTATTGGGTTTTTCTCAGGGTGGCGCTACGGCAGCAAGGTTTTATCAAAGCCATCCTAAATACTTTCAACAACTGATTTTATGGGCGAGTGTTTTTCCTCCGGATATCGATAAAAATGAATTTCCAAAGGGCGCAGCGTTGCATTTTGCTATTGGAGAAAATGACCCTTACTTCGACAAAGAAGGGATTCATTTCACTTCAGAAACCTATCAACATGTTGGTTTTAAAGTAAGTCTTTTTGAGGGTCATCATGACCTCCATACCCCCACCTTACGCTCCATTCTCACCGACGATTAAGGAAGCCTTTTTTTCTTCCCACTTACCAACGACCGCAGTAGCAACAGAATTTCCCAATACATTAGTTGCACTTCGGAACATATCGCAGAAGTGATCTATCGGCAAGATCAATGCAATGCCCTCAATCGGGATATTAAACATGCCACAGGTGGCGGCCACCACGACTAAACTTGCTCTTGGTACACCAGCAATACCTTTACTAGTCAACATCAAAACAAGCAACATGGTCAATTGACTACCACCATCCAGGTGTACGCCAAAGACTTGAGCGATGAAAATACTTGCAAATGTCATATACATCATGCTGCCGTCTAAATTAAAGGAATAGCCGAGTGGAAGCATGAAAGAAACGATGCGATCTTTGATCCCAAAACGCTCAAGTTCTTCTGTTAATTTCGGGAAAACCGCCTCACTGCTGGTCGTTCCAAACGCAATAACTAATGGACTTACAATGCGCTTGAGCAATGTTTTCAAATGGCGCCCTAAAAAGAGATAACCTACAAGCAAAAGGAACACCCATAAAGAGGCGATCCCAACTAAGAAAGAGCTAAAAAACTTGGTATAGGTCAACATTAAATCAGAGACATCCTTCACGGCAAAAACACCAGCCATAGCACCAAAGACACCAATTGGGGCAAATTTCATGACGAAATTCACCATTTTGAGGATGATATGGGACGTTTTGTCAAGTGCATTGATAACTGGCTTTACATTTTCGCCGATGGATGCCGCCGCCAAACCAAAGAATATAGCGAAAATCACGATTTGCAATATTTCATTGGTTGCCATCGCTTCAAAAACTGATTTGGGTATGATGTGCTCTACAAAATGTTGTACCGAAAAGTCTTGGGTTTTAGCGGTAACCTCAGTAGCAGTGGTGGTATCCACACTCGATAAATTGACACCATATCCAGGTTGTAAAAAATTTACCCAAAACAATCCAATTAATAACGAAATAAATGAAGCACTAAAAAACCAAGCAAGTGCCCTACCCCCAATTCTTCCAACCGATTTTATATCTCCAAGTTTCGCAATACCAACGACTAATGTTGTAAGCACTAGTGGCGCAATGATCATCTGAACCAATCGAATAAAAATTGTTGCCAAGAGTTTGATATACGTACTGAACTGCTCAGCTGTTTTAATATCACAACTATTGTGAATGATGGCTCCCAAAATACCGCCGAGCAGCATGGCAACCAAAATGTAAAGCGTGAGTCTGTTTTTTTGAGGTTTTGCTGCTGTAGTTTGTTGCGAATCTTTGTTTGACATACTGGGACTATTTTATTTGAATGCATGAAAATAGGAAAAAGACCAAACATGGCAAGGGAAGATTACATTTCGTATATTTGAAACCCAATCAACACATGGCAACAACACAACAACTCGACTTCAATTTTAACGAAGATCAAATGCGGCTCAAAATCAGAGCGCTCGAACAAACGTTAGAAAAAATTCACCTTGGCGGCGGTCAGGCACGCATTGACAAACAGCACCAAAGTGGTAAACTCACGGCCAGAGAACGCATCGATGCACTACTTGACCCGAACACTGAAAGCATAGAAATTGGTGCGTTGGCAGGCCACAACATGTACGCTGAACACGGCGGTTGCCCTGCTGGAGGCGTCGTTGTGGTAATAGGCTATGTTTCTCAAAGACAATGTATTGTAGTTGCAAATGACGCAACTGTTAAAGCTGGCGCTTGGTTCCCGATTACAGGTAAAAAAAACCTGAGGGCTCAAGAAATTGCCATGGAGAATCAGCTCCCAATTATTTATCTCGTCGATTCAGCAGGTGTTTATTTACCGATGCAAGAAGATATTTTTGCCGACAAAGAACACTTCGGAAGAATTTTTAGAAATAACGCCAAGATGTCAGCTATGGGTATCACCCAAATTGCAGCCGTAATGGGTAGCTGCGTGGCTGGAGGTGCCTATTTACCAATTATGTCAGACGAATCACTTATCGTGGACAAAACAGGTACCATCTTCTTAGCTGGCTCTTATTTAGTTAAAGCCGCCATTGGCGAAAATATTGATAACGAAACGCTTGGCGGTGCAACTACCCAAACAGAAATCTCTGGGGTATGTGACTACAAAGTAGCCAACGATCAGGAATGTTTACTTAAAATCCGCGATTTGATGTCGCGTATCGGACAACAAGACAAAGTTGGCTTTGACCGTGCGCCAAGTATTGCGCCTTCTAAAAATCCGCAAGATGCTTACGGAATTATACCATCTGACCGTTCAAAACCCTACCTTACCAAAGATTTATTAGAAACAATTGTCGATGCCGGATCTTTAAGTGAATATAAACCTGACTTCGGTAAAACACTTATTACTACCTATGCGCGCATAGATGGCTGGAGTGTCGGTATCATCGCCAATAACCGAACTGTCGTCAAAAATGCGAAAGGTGAAATGCAATTCGGCGGTGTCATTTATTCAGATAGTGCAGATAAAGCCGCACGTTTCATTATGTTATGCAACCAAAAAAAGATTCCACTTGTTTTTTTGCATGACGTAACTGGATTCATGGTTGGCTCTAAAAGTGAGCATGGTGGTATAATTAAAGACGGCGCAAAAATGGTCAATGCAATGGCCAATAGTGTTGTGCCTAAATTTTCTATTGTCGTCGGAAACTCTTATGGTGCCGGTAATTATGCCATGTGCGGAAAAGCCTATGACCCCAGAATGATTGTTGCATGGCCAACTGCTGAAATTGCCGTTATGTCTGGTGCTGCAGCTGCAAAAACCTTGCTTCAAATAGAGGTCGCCAAACTGAAAGCGAAAGGTGAAGTTATTGACCCTGAGAAAGAAAAGGTGCTTCTCGAAGAGATAAAAGCCAAATACGATGCCCAAATATCGCCATATTACGCAGCAAGCAAATTATGGATTGATGCGATAATTGATCCTGTAGATACAAGAAAGGTGATATCCATGGGGATTGAAATGGCCGCTCATCAAGGTTCACTAGCTCTTTATAAGGTTGGCGTTATCCAAACTTAATCTTCTTCGACACTACTCTTTTTACCATTGAAATAATAAGTGTAGCCGAAACCTACACTTAAAAATGCTGAATTTTGTTCGAATTCGGCTGGGTCATAGCCCATATTTCCCTCTATACCAATTAATTGTGGAGAAAACGACAAAGCATAAAATGGATATCCTATCGTGAGTCTAAAACTCTGGTTCACATCAGAGGTTAAAATAAGACTCAGATTTGGTTCCCAATAAATTCCTTCGCGTATTTGTGGTGCAGCATTCTGAGTGCTAAGCGCATCAGAAGAAATATAGCTTCTGGCCCATCCGGCTCTAATACCTATGTCGGTACCAAAACGCTCAGACCAAAATTTTTCATGACCAGTTTTGATAAAAACAGCGCCAGAATGAATTCCGCCATATACTTTGGGGGTTACCCTGAATTCATTTATGGCGAAATAACTATAATGCACCCCTGCTCCTAGATAAAAGCCTGGCTTCCAAGCATATTGATAATGGGTACTTGCATGAACCAATCCCTGCATAATATTACGAAAAGCCAAATTCGCGGTAGGATTTGGTAAACTTAAGTCAAAAGTGAAAGAATCGTCAGGTGTTATTTCCTGAGCTTTAACTTGAAGAGCTCCTGATATATAAAAAAGGAAAACGATTCGAATAAAAAATTGGTGTTTAGTCATAGTCTTTTGATAATCTGACACTCATCTGCATTCTTGTAACAATTAGAACGCTTAAAATGTTACAATTTGCCATGTTTCCTTCACTCATATTTACATCAAAAAAAAAGCCTCACATTACTGTGAGGCTTTTAAAAAACGGCATCGACTTACTCTCCCACGATCAAAATCGCAGTACCATCAGCGCAAGCAGGCTTAACTTCTCTGTTCGAAATGGGAAGAGGTGGACCGTGCTGCTATAGACACCCAAAACTGGTGTTGGTTTCCAATGGAAAGCCAACGAATGGATATATCGGACGATTGAAGTAGTAAGTTAAAAAGATAACAAGTTAGTAAGTCTACGGGTAATTAGTACTACTCGGCTGTGACATCGCTGTCTTTACACCTGTAGCCTATCAACGTGGTCGTCTTCCACGGCCCTTAAAAGAAATCTCATCTTGAGGCGAGTTTCGTGCTTAGATG
>JBJTNX010000026.1:0-8564 GCA_046074325.1 Sphingomonadales bacterium | reverse complement strand
CGGTAATCACAGATCCACAAGCATCCGTAACAACAGGAGGCGGAATGCTTAAACTGGTATAATTAGAATCGCAGTAAACAGGACAATTAGGAACGTCTAACGTAAAAACAAAATTGCTAGCACCAGAATTACAACCTGCATTTTGTCCGGCCGTTCCGATGGTGGTGGTCCAAGGATGTGAAAATGTATAAGGCGGAACGCCATATCGTGCATAGGCAGTTGCTGATACCTGGCATTTATTCGAACATATTGGTGTTTGGGCAGTATACCATTCGTTACCGTAAGACTCTGGTGTTCGCCCATATACAATGACTTTAAATGGCCAGCTCGTGGTGAACGGATCGTAAAGGATGTAATTGGTATTGCAGCCCGGTCCATTTGCGTTACGCCCGAGATGCATACTTACCCAAAACTGAATGGGGTTACATGATTTTTGCAAGCAACAAACCAATGGATTCATTAAGTTAAAACTATCGAGGTATGCAGTACCGGCAAGACCAGCTGTAGCGCCGGTAACCGTAAATGTCTGAGAAGCACCACAAGAAGAACTAAAATACATAGACCCTTGTGACATAGTAGCAAAAGTAAAAGGGTTGGCGTAAAAACTCGCATCTACATACACGCCTGTCGGTGTTACGCCCGCAGGAATGGTAACCTGGATACTGTCTTCGTTGTACGCGGGCATAAAGCAAGAAGGCATCTGGCCTCCATTCCAAATACTTGGGATGCCGGCAATAAGCGGATCAATGGTAATTGGGTAGACGCGTGCGGGATCATTGATCCATGCATCAGGAATACGTATACGCAAGAAATTGCCCTGAATTTCAATGGGCACAGCAAGTAAATTGTTCGCGGCGTCGTAACAAAGAATGTTGGTCAATACAGCGCGGTTCTTGCCCGCTTGGTCGATAATCAAATTTTGGTTTGGTGTACCATCCATGACTATAGACCAGCCTTTTGGAAGAAGAAATTTTTCGTCAATAACCAAATCAGTATTTGCTTGATTCAGTGGTTCCAAAAGTCTGTAATGAAAACCGATTTTACCGTTGCCAAATTCAATTTGTTGTTTGAGTGGAAATCCGATATACGATGCATAAGAAAAGGCTCCAATTTCATCGATCTTCTTTTGCACTTCGGCGCCATTCAATTTGGTCACGGAACCGATTCGAACGTAGGCCTCAGTATCAAATTGAATCCCAAAACTACCATCGTTAAGTAAGTGCATTGGAAATTCTTGTTGATTAAAAAAGATACCGTCGGCTGTTTCTTGATAACTCAATTCAAGAGATAACAACTTGCCATTTTCATCGGTGTAGTGCAAAGGAACTGAGCTAAAAATATGTTTGGTATGCCCATTAGGATTGGCGAAGGCTTTGCTAAAAATAGTACGATCTTCAGGCACTTCTTTCCAAACTCCATAAAAATTAGCTTCGGAGGAATCTTCTTTGTGTTCAAAATTGATGGGCGTACTGAATTGCCAAGATTTTTGGTTTTGACTGTAAGCAGCTTTGGAGATCAAACATAAGAAAAGTAGAAGTCTTGCCATGGCTATGGAATTGTCTTACCAAGCTAAGCATTTTCTCAATCATTTGCAAATCAAACTTTTAGCGTTCTAAATTCCGATAAGAAAATAGATTTAAATCATTTCCAGCCAAAAATGCTCTGTAATCCATGCGTTTTTTGCCCTCCATTTGAATTTCTTTAATCAGAAGGGTGGTATCGCAGCAGCACGGAAATAAGATGCCGTCTTTGTGCGCAATTGGTCCCTCTTTTCGGGCGCAATTTAGATCGCTAACGCGCGCGTTGAATAGTTTGAACTGAACCCAATTTTGTTTTTGTGCTGACCACAATTTACACCAAGCCGCTGGGTACGGGTCAAGTCCGCGTACAAAATTGTGTAGTTCTTGGGCCGTTTTTGTCCAGTCCAGCTCGGTATTTTCTTTGAATAATTTGGGCGCCAAAGCGCGTGGGCCTTCAATGGGTGTTTGAGGTAGCGCAATGACCTCATAAAGCGCTAATGCGTTACAGGTCTGAACTGTCAGTGCCGCACCCAATTCTTGCAAGGCATCGTGGAGTTCACCAACCGTCATGTTCTCCGTAATATCGATTTGGGCCTGTTGTAAAATATGCCCCGCATCTATTTGTTCATTGATCAAAAAGGTGGTAACGCCTGTTTTTTGATCACCATTGATGATTGCCCAATTAATTGGCGCTGCGCCGCGATACGCGGGAAGTAAAGAAGCATGCAGATTAAAGGTGCCTAACCTAGGAATTTTCCAAACAATTTGAGGCAGCATCCGAAAAGCGACAACAACGAATACATCGGCTTGCCATTCATGCAGCGCAGCGACAAAAGCCTCATCTTTTAGTTTTTCGGGCTGCAGCAATGGCAAGTTTTGCGCCACAGCATATTGCTTTACTGCACTTTGCTGTAATACTTGACCTCTTCCAGCCGGTTTGTCCTGAACCGTAACCACCCCTACAATTTGATGTGCGCTTTTATGGAGTTCATCCAAAATGCGCACCGCAAAAGCAGGTGTTCCCATAAATACAATCCGGAGTGCATTACTCATACTTGTTTATTTTGCCAATTGGTCGTGCGAAGATACGTAATGGAAATGATACCCAAAACGCCAAAATAGATGTATTCTACGGTCCAAATCCAATAGATATCTAAGGCCCAAACCTTTATAAAAAGAAAGCAAAAAACACTGTAAATACCTACCGTGAAAAATTCAATGAGCATCGAATGAAGGGTGTTTCCGCTGCCGTGGATGGTCTGAAAATAAACGGATATGAATCCAAACAACAAGATGGAAACTGCAATCAATTTAAGGATATCGGCACTTTTTGCGACAAAAGCCTCTGCAGGGTTTACCATTCTGATCATGGCCTCGGGATAAAAAATAGCACCGTGAAAGGTACACAACATGAAAACTACAGTAAGCAACTGGATTTTGCGCTGAATAACAGGTATGAGCTCTTTTTTTTGAGCGCCCAAATATTGAGAAATATAGGTTTTAGTCGTGCCTGCAAAACCCCAAATAGGAACAAATGCCAGAAAATAAATCGAGCGGATATTCTGAGAGACCGTTAAATCAAAGGTTCCTTTTTGTTCAAGCCATGTAAAGAATAGTGTCCAGGTTGCCAAAGCCGAAAAACCCTGGAGCATCAGCGGACTCCCGATACGCATGAGCTCTCTAACAGAGTTGAAATCAAATTTAAAATATTTGAGTAAGTTGTATTTTTTTCTTTCTACTGAAAAAAGGAGAAAGCAACACATACTCAGCATGCCTATTCCGTCGGCAATTGTGGAGGCCATAGCGGCGCCTTTGATACCGAGTTCTGGAAATCCGAATTCACCAAAAATGAGCAAATAGTCCAGCAGCGCATTACTAGAGGCTGTCAGTAGCGCAGTGACCAAGACAATCCAAGACTTACCTTCTGCCAAGAAAAAGGCTTGGATAGAAAGCGTAATCATGGCAAAAAACAGTGCAAAACTGCGGTGTTCTATATAAATACCTTGAAGCTGCGCAATCTCTTTTTGTTCGGAATAGGCCAAAATCCAGTTGGGCATTAAAAAATAAAGCAATACAAATAGACCTATGGCTAGTGTAGTAAGAACCCAAATGGTCGTACCAAACACTTGGCCGATTGCTTCTGGCTTTTCTTGACCAATGCGCCTTGCAATGATTATTTGTGCGCCATCCGCCATGCCGGCCAAACACATAAAAAGTGTGACATACATGAGTCCTGCGTTCCCGACAGCATCAAAAGCGTGGGTCGAGTAGCGCGCAATCATGGAAGCGTCAGTCAACAAGACGATGGATTGGATAAAGCCCGTGACCATCATTGGAAGGGCAACGCTCAGGATGGTTTTATAATTGAGAGCGAGCATTTAATCAATTTGGATAACCAGACCTTTTAAATAAGCTCCTTCTGGATGAAAAGCTTGAATCGGGTGGTCAGCTGGCTGGTGAAGTTGCTCTAAAATTCGGCAAGAGCGTCCCGCTTCTATGGCTGCGGCAATGACCGTATTGGTGAAGAGCTGGGTGTCGACAACTTGTGAACAAGAAAAGGTAAAAATGAGGCCGCCTGGTTTGATTTGTCTGATGGCATGTGCATTGAGTCTTTTGTAACCCTGAATGGCTTGGTGGCGTTTATCGCGGTGCTTGGCGAAAGCCGGCGGATCCAAAACAATTACGTCGTAGTCTTCGGCGAGGTTTTTCATGTAGTCCATTGCATCGTCTACAATAGATGCATGTCGTTGCTCGAATTCATTCAGCATGATATTTGCATCGGTGAGCGCAATGGCTTTTTTGGAGCTATCCAAGGAGTGCACAAGTGTAGCTCCATGTTGCAAGGCTTGAAGGCTAAAGCCGCCTGAGTAGCAAAAGGTGTTGAGCACTTTTTTACCCTTGGCATATTTACCAAGGAGTGTGCGGTTTTCACGCTGGTCAATAAAGAAACCTGTTTTTTGTCCGTTGATCCAGTCGATATGGTACTTGACCTCGTTCTCAATAGCCAAATGCGGAACCGCTACTTCTCCGAATAAATAACCATCGGTAATTTCTTCTCTTTTGGGAAGGGTATCTGATGATTTATGGTAAATGGCTTTGAGTGCTGGCCCAATCACTTTTTGAAGAGCCGCGGCAATTTCCGCCACTTGTCGGTACATCCCATAAGAATGGCATTGAATGACAGCAACCCCATTATAAAAATCGATAATGAGACCAGGCAACAAGTCTCCCTCGCCGTGGCAAATGCGAAAAATATTATTGTTGGTGTGCAGTAGGCCAATATTAAGACGCAATTGATAGGCATTTGACAGTCTTCGTTCAAAAAACGCTTCATCGATTGTCTCGTAGTCAAAACTCAGCATCCGGACGGCAATGGTGGCGTGTTGAAAATGCCCAATGCCCAATATTTGTTGCTTCTTAGTGGTCAGGCAAACGAGGTCGCCGTCTTGAAGTTCTGCGGTGTCTGAAGCCAAGGCCCCCGAGAAAACCCAAGGGTGTTTGCGTTGAATAGAATGCTCTTTGCCTTTGGCAATGGTGAGTAGGGGATAAGACATATGCAAAAATAGCCTGAAAATGCGTACATTTGTTAAAAATTAAGCACCATGGCCAATAAGCGAATCCTCAAAAGAAACATCAACGAAATGGTTTTTGATGTAGTTGAAGAATGTTTTTTCTTTGAAATGACCGCACCCAACAAAGCGGACCGTTCGGCCAAGCTCATTGACGAAGCAGCAGATTTTCAAGACCAAATGTTGTCCAAAATGAATCAGGCCAAAGGAAAGGCCGAATTCCGTGCTATTGCTCAAGAAGTTGAGTCAAAAGCCAATTATTTCGTCGACGCACTCAACGCGCTTAACAAATAACATTTCTCCCAATGTGGGGCCTAGACACCAATCAAGTGTTTGCTATTCTATTAGCAGGCCTCATGATTGTACTATGGATTTCCGAATGGATTCCAGTCTATCTAACCGCTTTATTACCCCTTTTATTTGCTGTGCCATTCGGATTGTTGGCGCCTCAAGATCTTGCTAAATGTTACGGCGATTCCAATATTTTCTTGTTTTTTGGCGGCTTTGTGATGGCGCTCGCATTAGAAAAGTGGGGCGTTCACGAACAAATCGCCCGTCGAATTATTGCTGTAGTAGGTGATAAAAAGTCCAATATTCTGTTGGGTTTTATCCTCAGCACTGGTCTCATATCCATGTGGATTTCCAATACCGCAACAGCACTCATGATGCTTCCAATGGCAATGGCGGTTGTAGAGGCCATGCCTCCAACACACCGGCAGTCCAGATTTAGTGTCTTTTTGATGTTGTCCGTAGCGTATGCAGCCAATATCGGAGGCGTAGGCACACTCATTGGCTCACCCCCTAATACACAAATGGCCAGCATTCTAGCCGAAAATTTCAATATTGAAGTGAGTTTTATGGACTGGATGAAAATCGGCATGCCCCTTTCTCTTGTTCTACTCTTCCTTATGTTTCTCATTTTCAACTATTTTTTGGGAGCAGAACGCAAAGATGTACACGATTTACATTTTCATACTATTCCGTGGACTACCGCCCAAAAGCGCGTCTTATGGATTTTTTCTGGAGTTGCCTTTTTATGGATTTTTCGCGAGTTATTTGAACAGCAGTTTGGCTGGAAGTACCGAGATGAGAACGCGGCCATTTTTGGTGCCCTAGCCATGTTCTTGGTGCCAACAGAAAAGAAGCGGTCACCTAAGATATTGGTGTGGTCCGATACAGAAAAGCTACCTTGGGGAATTTTATTGTTGTTTGGTGGCGGTTTGGCTTTGGCCGCTGTTTTAGAACAAAATGGGATCCTCGAATTACTCTCATCAGGATTCAAACAGTTTAATCAGATGAGTGTCTTTTGGGCAATCCTATTACTCACTACCTTAGCTATTTTTATATCAGAGGTATTGTCAAACCTTGCAATGGTGACGCTATTTATTCCGGTTGTTGGGGTTTTTGCGCAACAAACCGGATTGCCCCTGCTTCCGCTGGCGATGTCCTTGACGCTCGGTGCAAGTTTGGCCTTCATGATGCCAGTCGGAACACCCCCCAATGCCATTGTTTTTGGTTCTGGCTATCTCAAGATCAAACAGATGATTCGCTTTGGTTTCTTGCTCAACATCTTGAGCTTGGTACTGATTAGCCTTTTTGTGATTTTGTTTCTCTAATTGAAACAGAATTGCTATTTTTCATCCCTAAACCAGAATTATGCTAACTATAGATCGCTTGTTTGATGTCCCTAGACATCAGCTTAAAAATTATCCAAATCCAAACATGTTTGTTACCAAAACAAATGGTATTTGGATTCCTTTATCGACAGCCGATTTTCTCGAAGCGGCAATGAATGTATCTCGAGGTCTTATTTCTATGGGTGTTCAGGCTGGTGACCGCATTGCAGTAGCCAGTTCAAATCGCTTCGAATGGAATATCCTAGATATCGCAGTTCAACAAGTGGGCGCCATTTTAGTGCCACTTTATCCCAATATTTCAGAATCAGATTACCGTTTTATCCTCAACGATGCTGGCGTTGAAATTTGTGTGGTTTCCAATCAAGAATTAGTGGACAAGATCAGCTCAGTTCGGGCCGACGTACCAAGTCTCAAGCATTTACTCTCTTTCGATCACTTAGATAATTGCACGCATTGGTCTGCAATCGAAGCCGTCAAAGGTCAGACAGATATCGAAGCCGTTGAACAACGTATGCGGGCGGTCAAAACAGCGGACCTCGTCACGATTATTTATACCTCCGGAACCACGGGTAATCCAAAAGGCGTTATGCTTTCACATGCCAATATTTTATCTAATGTAGCGGCTTGTATCGATCCCATTCCGGCAGACAAAAATTCAAAAGTACTCAGCTTTTTACCCGTTTGTCATATCTATGAGCGTATGCTACATTACCTGTACATGTATATCGGATGCTCGATCCATTTTGCCGAGTCTATGGACACCATCGGAGACAACATTCGAGAGGTCAAACCCGATGTATTTTCTGCTGTGCCGCGCCTAATTGAAAAAGTATTTGATAAAATCATGGCCAAAGGTGAAGATCTTACAGGGATTAAACGCGCACTATTTTTCTGGGCTGTAGGCGTTGCCGAGTCATATGATGTGATTGGTAAGTCCGCTTTTTACAAAGTTAAATTAGCTATTGCGCGCAAACTCATTTTTTCCAAGTGGCAAGAAGCTTTGGGCGGTAATGTAAAAGCAATTGCTTCCGGTTCTGCGGCCTTACAACCACGCCTTGCACGTATCTTTTTGGCCGCAGATATACCCATTTTGGAAGGTTACGGGCTTACTGAAACCTCTCCAGTGATTTCAGTTAATAATTTCAATACAGGTATTCGAATTGGATCGGTTGGGGCACTTGTAGAAGGAGTTCAAGTAAAAATAGCGGCAGATGGCGAAATTTTAGTGAAGGGGCCGAATGTCATGATGGGGTACTACAAGAACGAAACTGCCACTAAAGAAGTGTTCGATGCCGATGGTTGGTTTTGTACGGGTGATATCGGCACATTTCAAGAAGACAAATTCCTCAAAATTACCGACCGTAAAAAAGAAATATTTAAAACTTCTGGCGGTAAATATATTGTGCCTCAAGCCATGGAAAACAGACTCAAGCAATCTCGTTTCATCGAGCAGGCTATGGTCATCGGTGAAGGTGAGAAATTCCCGGCCGTCTTTATTGTTCCTAACTTCGCATTTGTGCGTGAATGGGCAGAACGCCATCAGCTGAATTTTAAAGGTCTATCAAATGAAGAAGTCATTGCAAATGCACAGTTAATCGACCGAATTCAAAAAGAGATCACCGAAATCAATCGTGAATACGGTTCATGGGAACAACTCAAAAAAATCAAACTCTTGCCGCAAGAATTCAGTATTGAAGGTGGAGAACTGACACCAACGCTCAAGTTCAAGCGCAAAAAAATACTTGAAAAATACCAAAACCAGTATCAAGAGATTTATGCTTCGTAGTGAAGTTTTAGAAAAATGACAACAACAAAAAAGCCGGCGAAAGCCGGCTTTT
>JBJTNX010000025.1:0-15314 GCA_046074325.1 Sphingomonadales bacterium | reverse complement strand
ACCCAATTGCGCGCAGCAATACGCGCAGCAATCCATTGTGGATGTGTGCCTTCAAAACGCCCTAGTTCGTGGATGTGGTCTTCGTAATCAAAGTGCTCAGCGACCTTGATGTTTTTTTCTAACCAAGCGTCGTCGTGCCAGAGTCTATGGAAACTTTCTTGTTTGCGTTGCATAGCCGCCGGATCTTTGACCCAACCGTAATGAAAGATGCGCGCACCACTCGGAGCTACTTTTAGTTTTTGATCAGGTGCTTTTCGAAAGCCTTGGGCGTCTCGAAAGGAATAAATTCCCCTACCTGGCTTGATGATTCGAATTTCCTTTTTGTACCAATTATTGGACACACCAATAAAATCGTATGAGCCATAAAAGTGCAGGTAATCGAAAAGCAAACCATCGACGTCTTTGTCTTGGGCATAAGTTTGCATGGCTTGCAATAGAGCCGGGTGGTCGTCTTGGTGCAACACTTCGTCGCCTTGAATGTAAATAGCCCAGTCTGCGTCTGGATCTATGGCGGCAAGCGCTTTGTCAGTTTCTACCGCGAGTACGCGGCCATTTTGACGCAAGGTGTCGTCCCAGGTGGTTTGAATGATTTTGACTTTTGGATCGATGTTCTGGATCAGCGCCAAGGTGTCGTCGTCAGAGTTACCAACCGCGACCACAACTTCATCGCAAAGCGGTAATATAGATTGAATGGAAGCGACGATCGGGTAATCGAGTAGAATGGCATTGCGGATAAAGGTGAAACCGCTGACTCTCAAGATTATTTGTCTAGGACTTTTGGGATTCTGAAGTAATCAGAGTCTTTTTTGGGCGCGTTGCGCAGCGCCTCTTCATGGGTGATGTCTTGGTGAACAACGTCCTCGCGGAGCCTGTTCACTTCTTCAGACATAAAAATGAGGGGCTCAACGCCGGTGGTGTCGAGTTCAGATAATTTATCGACAAAGGCGATCATGCGCTCTAGATCTTGGCGAATGGCATCTTTTTGGGCTCCTTCAAATGAAAGTTTAGAGAGATGAGCGAGGTGATCGATGAGTGCTTCGTTGATTTCCATGACGTAAAATTACAAATTTTTGAAGAGTTGCGGGTGCGCTGTACGCAAGGGTTGCTCGATGAGTTCAAAACACTTGTTGCTGAGTTCGTCTATGCTGGTGGCAGCGACTTCTTCTGCGGAGATATAGGGGTGAATATACACTTCTACTACCCCAGGATGAGCTGGGCCAAGCCATTGGGTCGGATCTGAAAATAAATGAAAGTTCTGCGTAAAGGTGAGCGGCAAAATGGGCGCATTAAGGTTTTTGGCCAAGCGAAATGCCCCATTTTTGAAAGGCAACATTTGCGGAATGTTCTCTTCTGGAATGGTTCCTTCTGGAAAAATAACGATAGACCAACCCTCTTGCATGGCTTTTTGAGCCTGCACCAATGCTTGCCCGGCTTTTGATTTGTCTTTGCGGTAAACAGGGATATTGAGTGCCTTAAAATAGGTGCGCACGATAGGATATTTGAGAATTTCTGCCTTACCTAAGAAGGCAAATGGTTGTTGCGGCAAAATGGAATGTAATAAAAAGATGTCTAAGTAAGAGCTGTGATTGGAGATGATGATAAAAGGTGCTTTGGGCAAGGTAGACCGGAGCTTGAAACGCACCGGATAGAAACAAAAAATGCGGATCATCCAGCTCCAGATGATAAAAATCTTGAAGCCTAGTTTGCGCCAGGCCTGCTTGAGTTGCAAAATCCAGAAGAACGGATAAAACAACAATGCAAAAACAAAAAACACCACCGCAATGTAGAGCTTGTAGATTAATCCAAAAAGACCTTTGATTTTTTGCATAGTGTAAAGTTAACAATAACCCCGCAGCATTTGCGCGCCAAAAACGCGTCAAAATGACTAATTTTGAATAAAATTGAACGCATGTCACGCATTTTAACCGGAATTCAAAGTACAGGTACACCACATCTAGGCAATATTCTCGGCGCCATCTTACCAGCTATTCGTTTGGCACAAGACCCCGCTAATGAGTCCTTTTTGTTTATTGCCGACATGCACAGCCTGACCCAAATTAAAGACGGGGCTACACTCAAACAAAATACCTACGCCACTGCCGCCACTTGGTTAGCCTTTGGTCTAGATCCGCAGAAAACTGTTTTTTACCGACAGTCTGACATTCCTGAAGTTACTGAGCTTACTTGGTACTTACTTTGCCAATATCCTTATCAAAGACTCACATTGGCACATTCTTTTAAAGATAAAGCTGACCGCCTAGACGACGTCAATGGCGGTTTGTTCACCTACCCAATTTTAATGGCTGCCGATATCTTGCTTTACGATGCACAAATTGTGCCTGTCGGCAAGGACCAAAAACAACACATCGAGATGGCAAGAGATGTTGCCAACCGTTTCAACCTAGCATTTGGTGAAACATTTGTGTTACCCGAAGAACAAATACAGGCAGACACCATGCTCATACCCGGCACCGACGGCGAAAAAATGAGCAAGTCCCGCAACAACTATATTGATATTTTCTTGCCTGAAAAGCAGTTGCGCAAGCAAATCATGTCTATTGTATCCGACAGCACACCGCTCGAAGAACCCAAAAACCCCGATACTTGCCACACTTTTGCGCTTTATCAATTACTTGCCTCTTCTGAACAAACGGCTCAAATGCGGGCCAATTATGCAGGTGGCAACTACGGCTATGGGCATGCAAAGCAAGCGCTGTACGAGCTCATTTTAGAAAAATTTGCCACCGAACGTGCCAAATTCGAGCACCTTATGGCCAACCCAACTGAAATTGATGCTGCACTTTCAATAGGCGCTCAAAAAGCAAAAGCGGTAGCGCAAGAGGTACTCAAACGCGCTCGTCAGAAAGTAGGATATACCATTTAAGGCTGTGGATTTTCTACGGCTTTGTGCTGAAAACTCACCCCTAGTTTAAACCAACGCCCGGGCATTTGTACAAAACCAGCCTCTATGTACTGCGTATTGGTGAGGTTGTTGGCTTCTACAAAAAACGAAAAACGCCTCAATACCGGCAGCAATAATTTGGCATCTAACACCTGATAAAGCGGTTGTTCAATGCGTTGCACCAAACGATACGCCAAATTAAGTTGTACTTTTTCACTTAAATCGAGCAGCACTTGGGCATTGAACTGATGGCGCATGCTCGTAATGGCATATCGTGATTCTTGCTCACTGGTAAAATTGTGCTGGGCTGTGATGTAGGTATAATTCAAATTGAATTTATTCAGACCCCACGTTCCACTTTTTTTGATGTTCATTTGAAAACTCGCCTCTGCGCCTGCAAAGGCTACATTGGCTATATTCACAGGCATCCATGGATTTGGATTCGGTAATAGCAAAGAACTTGCTCTCACCCAATCGATCATGTTGGTGTGTTGGCGATAGAACAATGCGGCCTCGGCTTTTACGTAGTACCATTTGCTATTGTACTGATTGGGATTGTAACGAAATCCTAGCTCGGCAGCATGCGAAAACTCTGGTTGCAAATTTGGATTGCCCACATTCGACGGATCTGAATAATACATTTCTGTCCAACTGGGCACGCGGTTGCCACGGCTATAGTTGGCAAATACGTAGTACTGATAGGAAAGTGCCCTGCCAAATTGTAAACTCGGCATGAGCTGCGGGAGCTGCCAGTCGTAGGTAAAAAGCAATAAACCAGCTGCATAGTTGAAAGCACCTAGATTGCCCTTGGCTTGTAAAAAAGCACTTTGGTACTGGCGCTCTCGCTGACCCAAATTACTGCTATTGAGGAATTCAAAACGCTGTTCGACACCCAGTTGGAGTTGCTGACGACGCAAAGTTATATCTAGTTGAGACTCATAACTCAATACGTTGGAGACGTGCGTATTGGTGTAAAAAGCAGGATCATTTCGTTTCAATCTGAATTCATCGGCATGGCTGCGCAACAAGACTTGTTGTTTGAAGTTAAACCATGTCGAGCCCTGCTCTCTGGGCTTGTACCAATGAAGGTTGTGTTTTATACCAGCCATGGCCATGGTGGTACGTTCCCACTGATCTGGAAATTTATTGGTGTAAAAGCCATTGGCACCAAAATTTCGGTCGGTATAGGCTGCTATATAAGCAAGTCGGTGGCGTTGATTTAAACCTAACGCATGTGTACCTGTGTAAAAAATTTGGTGATTCTTGAAATCGGAGTTGTACCAATGCCCCGCCGACTGATCTCTTGCTACCGCCAACATTTGTTGGTAGTTCTTGATTTTCATGCGCACCATTGCCTGCGCACCCAAACTATTGAAACTACCACCATAGGCCGTTGTTTTGACCTCAAAAGCATCTTGGGTATACGCACCAATGTGCACTGCTCCTGTTAAAGCACTTTGACCAAATTGAAGTACTGTTGGGCTCTTGAAAACTTGTATTTCTGAAACAGCTATTAATGGAATGGGCAAATTGGCTGCATGGTGGCCCGTTTGCGGATCCGTCATTTTGAATCCATTGATCAGAATGAGGCTTTGTTCAAAATTACCGCCCCGGATGCCGATATCGGCTTGCGTACCGCTCAAGCCACGCTGGCGCACATCTACTCCGGCAGAAAAAGACAAAGCGTCGGCAATACTGCGCGCTGGAACAAGGTTCAGATGAGCCGCATTTATTTTTTCGACACTCTGCATGCGCGTCGCATAATTGCCACCATTTCGGCCAGCCAAGAGTTCAATCTGATACACGGTCATGACCCTTGACGGGATTTTTGCGAGCACTGAATCGATCCTAATTCGTGCAGGATCTTGCGCATAATTGAATATCGTTTGCGCAATAAAAACCATTAAGAAGAGGATTTTTCTATTGGAATTGTAAAGTGTTGAAAGTGTCATGATGTTGTGTGTTGATTTGATGATTTTTTCCATAAAAAACCCGCAAAAGTACACATTCTAAAAGGATCAGCGCTTGGAAATCTTGTTTCCGGTAATTTGGCGTTGTAGATTGCATTTGTGGCGGCCCACTTCAAAACCACGCAGCGCACTGTGCTTGGTGGCTCTGCCTTGCACGCGTGCCCGCCACATTCGCCAAGAACTCGGCTTCATTTCTCTGCGCATTAAGGCAATGACCTGCGCTTCTTTAAGACCAAATTGCAGTAAGATGGCATCGAAAGGCGTGCGGTCTTCCCAGGCCATTTCAATGATGCGGTCTATATCTTGTTCGCTGAGCATACTGCGTTCCATATCCAGTAAACAACCACGGATCTATTTTGTTTTTGGTATATGAAAGGCGTTAAGAAACAAGATTTACCCACCAAGATATGCCAAACCTGTGCACGACCATTTACGTGGCGCAAGAAATGGGAAAAAAATTGGGAAGAAGTCAAGTACTGCTCTGATCGTTGTAGGTCTCAGCGCAATAAATAACGCAGCTCTGCTGTAGTTGGTAAATGATCTTGATAAGTGAATTCTAAATTATGCTGTCCGGGTAAAAGGGTCTGAAAATTCTCTTTAAAGTGGAGCCCTTGCTGCGCGGCGTATAACCAAAGATCAACCAAAGGTTCTGTGTTTTCAATGCGTAAGCTACCCGTTTTGGCAGCTGAATCAACTCCTTGAATCTGAAAAATAATTTTTGGTGCAGGCACTTTTCTTTTATCAACAAAAGTAAAGAGACGCTCATATTGATCATCTAAAATCACCTTTACAAATCCTTGTTTTTCAGGAGTGAGCGCACTCAAAACTTGAACGGTATTTTGCTGAATTGGATAGGTTCGTCGTTGGGTATCTTGGAGACGGCCATTGAGGTCGTAAAACTCCATTTGAACGGTCACCAAGGTGTCTTCAGGGAGGTCACTTGATAAAACAAGGTAGGTGCGGTCTTCTTTGATCAATTCTAACACAGCAATTGGGCGGTAATCTTCTCTGACCGAATAGTGCAGTGCCTTCCAATTGAGCTGATCGTCTAGGCTTGACCACGTTGGTGCAGGCCAGCAATCATTGAGCTGCCAATAAATAGTACCCATACAGCGCGGTGCATCGGCCCGATGCCCTGCAATGGCCATACTCACCGCCTTTCGCTGCGTAAGTTGTGAGAAATAAATGAATTGTTCAAAATTTTTGTCCTTGCCGTAATAGTGTTTGGCGTGTTTTTCAATCATGCCATTGCCCACATACGATTTCTGGTGGTTTTTCATGACCTGAGATGTCAGGCGCTGATCGGCTAGCAGTGCAAATCGGTTAATTGTACTGGGCTCAGGGAAACTCTGAAAACCGTACTCGGCATTGAAACGCCCAATTTTATTGGCAAAATCAGACAACGGGTCTTTGCCGTGCCATACCCCCCAATAATGCATGGTGCCATGGTTAAAGAAGTCGTCCTGACCCCAGTTACTGAGCGGAGAGGTATGCACAAAAGGTATGCTATTCGCTGTAAACGAAGCAACCTGAGTGGGCAATAATTCGCGAAATAGTTTTTGATACGCGGTTTCAATCTCTTGCTGTTCCTTTTCGAACAGGCGGTATTGCACTTGAAAACCCCAGTTATGCCAAGCTACGTCTACCTCGTTGTTACCATTAAAATAAACCAAAGATGGATGGGCCGCCAAGCGCGGTATTTGTTGCTTGACTTCGCTCGTGACATTTTCCAGAAAGGCAGCATCTCCAGGATACATTGCGCAGGCAAACATGAAGTCGTGCCAGACCATTATACCGGCGCGGTCGCAAGCAGCCATGAACGCCTCTGGAGCATACATGCCCCCGCCCCAAATGCGCGCCATATTGAAATGTGCGGCTTGCATCTGTGGAATCAAATGAACGTAGGCGCTATCTAGATCTGGGCCGGCAAACATACCGGGTGGAATGATGTTGGCGCCTTTGGCAAAAACCTTGCGTCCATTGATTTGAAACGCAAAAGAGGTACCCCACTCGTCTTTTTCTTGAAGCAGCTCTACTTTTCGGATTCCAAATGTATATGGGTATACGAAGCGTAAATTGCCGTCTTCACCATAAAAACGCAAGGTATCTTGATACAAATGCTGCGCGCCCTGCCCTGCCGGCCACCAAAGTTGGGCGTTTTCTATTGACAAATTTTGATCTAATTCAAAAAAATATAATGGGGATGAAATGGATTTTAGATTAGTTTGCTTTGTTGTATCTGAAGAAGTGGTTAATGGAATATTTCCAAAAATATTGCTCTTTACGATGAGCGAACTTTGGGTTGCTGCAATTTTGCTTTTAAGATTGATTTGCGCGCTTCCTTTTTCGTTTAGAGATATAGTATTTACGACAATATGCTCTACTTGAATATCCGGAAGTACATTGATTGAAATTGGATATGCAAAACCAATTGTGTTGAGGCGAGGTGCCCAATCCCAGCCAAATTGGTATTGTGGTTTGCGCGTTAAAGAAGCCACTTTAACTGCACCTACATCGTTGGGTGCAGGATAGGTAAAAGCTTTGTATTGATCGGAATGAGCCTGGTGCTTGATGGGCGCTTCTATGTTAATTTCGATGGTGTTGTAGCCACAATTTAAATCTTTGACCTCAAGGAGAATTTGATGGTGAATAAAGAAATTTTCGGTGCTTTGCAGATGTTTCCCGTTCAAGAAGATTTGGGCATAGGTATCGAGGTTAGGAATGTCTAAGGTGAGCGTCTTTGCATTGAAAAAGTTTTCGTTTAAGAAAAACTTGGCGCGAAAATGCCATTCATAGTCTTCTATCCATTGATATTTTGCTTCATTTTCTCCGAAAAATGGATCGGGTAATTCACCATTGTGCCAAAGCCATTGTTGAACACTTCCATTTTTGCCAAAAGGTAGCCATGATTTTTTGACGGGATGGTACACTTCCC
Organism: Sphingomonadales bacterium; assembly: GCA_046074325.1. Lineage (GTDB taxonomy): Bacteria > Bacteroidota > Bacteroidia > Flavobacteriales_D > Crocinitomicaceae > UBA952. The sequence continues at coordinate 7,507 of JBJTNX010000025.1, read as the reverse complement.
AATCGAGGAAAACCTGAGAATTGAATTGACTCACAATGGACAAAAATAAAAGGAGAACGAAGCTACGCATCACCAATTGCGGTCAAATTTGGCATCGACAAGTGCCTCGCCTTCTGTGTTGCGCAATGCAAAATTGAAGCCTGCGTAAATAGAATAGGCACCGTAGTTGCCATTTTTATCGAGGGCAATAAAACCACATTGCAAACCCGTGAGGTCTTTGTGTTTGCGAATGATGCGCATACACGCTTCTTTGCAAGCGTCAAATGGCGTGTAGCCTTGACGCATGAGTTCTACCACGGTGTGGCTTCCGGCCACACGCACAATGGCCTCGCCGAGGCCCGTAGCGGTGGCTGCCCCTACTTCATCGTCGACAAACAAACCGGCCCCGATGATCGGCGAATCGCCAACACGACCATGCATTTTGTAGGCCCAGCCACTAGTGGTGCAAGCACCCGCAAGCTGCCCTTGCGCGTCCATGGCGATCATGCCGATGGTATCGTGGTTTTCGTGGTTGATTTCGGGCTTTTTGAATAAGTCTTTGTTTTCTTTGCGCCATTTTTCGTAGTCTTTCTTGACTTCATCGATAGGCATTTTGGCTGTTGCAAAACCTTGCGCAAGGGCAAATTGGCGCGCGCCATCGCCGACGAGCATGACGTGTTGCGTACGCTCCATGACGGCGCGCGCCACACTAATCGGATGCGCGATGCCCTCCAAAAACGCGACCGAGCCACAACGTGAATCGCCACTCATGATACAAGCGTCGAGGGTGACGTGGCCATCGCGGTCTGGGCGGCCTCCGATGCCAACGCTGCGGTTGGTCAGGTCTGCTTCTGTCACCATGACGCCTTTTTCAACGGCATCCAACGCCGAGCCGCCTTTCTGCAAAACAGCCCAAGCGCCTTCGTTGGCAGCCAAGCCATGATTCCAGGTAGAGAGCACGATAGGGCCCTTGGCCGCGCCTTGTGCGCCTTGTGCCAAAATTTGACCGGCTTTGGTGGTTTCTACCAAACTCAGGGCGCCAACAGCTGCACCAAAACGAATAAATTGTCTTCTTTTCATGAATTAACGATTGCGGAGTTCTGCCGCCAGCCAATTTTGGAAGGCCTTGGCATTTTGTGCATGTTCGGTACCAGATGCAGTAAAATTATGCGTGCCGGAATAATCTGGCTTTGCACACATAAAAATATAGTTGTTTTGATTCGGATTGAGAACCGCCTCTACAACCCCAACCGGCGGTAAATAGATGGGGCCAGGAGGCAATCCTTGAATTTTGTATGTATTGTAGGGGCAGTTGATATCGCGGTGTACCGCCAATAAGCGCTGAACGCCTTTGAGTTGGTCTCCCCAGCAGAATTTAAAAGTGGGGTCAGACTGTAATTTGATGCCTTGCTTGATGCGATTGAGATACAATCCTGCAATAATCGGCCATTCCTCTGAACGTTTGGACTGCTCTGAATAAACAATACTGGCCAAGGTTACGGCCTCGCTGGGCGTTTTTAGGCCCACTTTTTGAAGACTGGCTTTGCGCGCGGGCGTCCAAAAATTCTTGAATTCTTGAGCCATACGATCTACAAAACCGGCAGGCGTTTGATCCCAATAGAGTTCATAGGTATTCGGAATAAACAAGGCAGGAAGCTGTTCGAGCGTGAAGCCTAAACGCGTCAGTGTTTGGCCGTCTTGAAGGTGTGCAATAAAGCCTGTGCTATCCAAGTCGAGTTGCTTTTGTAATTTGCCCGCCAAATCTTGGAGCGTTCGACAATTTTCAAAACTCACCTGAACCGTTTGCTCGGCGTTTCCATTGCCATTACTATTGAGCTTGAAGCCATTCCAAATATGACGATATGCAGTTGCTGGAGCAATAACATATTTTCCGGGCGCAATATTGCCGTCATTCATTTGTTTTTCAGTGCCGACCAATTCAAATTGTTCCTTAGATGAAATGATTCCTTTGTCAACTAACAATTGAGATACATATTCGATGTTCAAATTGCCATCGCGATTTGAAAGGAAAATAGTCACTTCTGCGTTGTTTTTCGACTTTTGAAAAGCCGCGTAAACGTATTTTAGCTTGGGTAAAACCAAAAGCGTTACCCCAATAAAAATAATACCTGTAATTAAAATTAACTTTTGCTTTTTAGACATAATTGATAAGTGAGTTCGTCGTAATATTCATTTTTAAAGCGCAACCAATTTTTGCGCGTTCCCGCATGCGTAAAACCTGCTTTTTCAAATAGGGCAATACTCGCTGTATTATCATGGTGAATTTGACAATACAAATTGCGCAATTCGAGTATCTCAGCACAGTAAGTGGTAAAAAGCTGAAGGGCATCAGCGGCAAAACCATGGCCTTTATCGGCATCGGAAGCAATTAAAATGCCCACCGCCGCATAACCATGCTTGAAATTCAGGTCATAGAGATCGATGACGCCTACTGGTCGGCTTTCTGAAAGCGTTTCAATGACCAAACGCAATTGGCCCGATTTGCGGATGTCGGATTGTTGTTCGATAAGTTGATGAATATCAAACAAAGAAAAAGGCACTTCTGTGTTGGAAACTTTCCAGTTGGCAGGGTTGTTTTCCCACATAAAAATGGTGCTCGCATCGTCTTTTTCGACGGCGCGCAAAGAAACCAAACTACCCTTTAAACTCATATGTTCCGTTATAAACGTGCGCCGCAGGACCTGTAAGGTAAACTGCGGTAAAAGATTGGTCTTTGTGCATTTGCCACTCCACCATTAATGAACCACCTTTCGTTTGCACTTGCACTTTTCCTTCTTGTATTTGCTGTAAAAGCGCATATACCAAAGAAGCTGCCGTAACACCCGTACCACAGGAAAGGGTTTCATCTTCGACACCTCGCTCATAGGTAGCCACCCGTATGCCCTTTTCTTGAAATGCCATTAAATTGACATTGATACCTTCCAATCGAAATAAATCATTGTAACGAATGCTGCGCCCAATTTCTAGCACGTGTTCATAGGCATGGTTGTCGTCGAGGCGTATATAATGAGGAGATCCGGTATGGACTACATAGGCATCTTGCAAAGATTGAATGGGTTCAACATCTGACATTTTAAGTCTGACTTCATTTTCGCACAACCAAGCTTCATGGCTGCCATCAATTGCTAAAAAGCGTGTTTGTGGACTGGTTAGCAATCATAGTTTTCCAGCATAAGCCACTGCGCAGCGCGCACCGTTACCACAAAAAGACTGCGTACCGTCGGCATTGAAATAAATCATTTCAAAATCGAATTCAGGGTGTTTTTGCAACAGAATAAGGCCATCAGCACCAATTCCAAATTTTCGCTGACATAATTTTTGAACCTGCGCTATTGACAAATTGTCATGCTGCCCGTTCGTGTTGTCGAGCATGATGAAGTCGTTGCCAGTACCTTGGTATTTAGAGAAATGTAGCGTCATTGTAGTCGAACAAAAATAATTCAATATTCGTTACAAAATCTTAACAAAATTTAACATTTTTCAGGCAATTTTTGGAACGCTCTTTGCGTTTATGCAAGCAAATCTTAAAAACTGACAGCATGACACTCACCAGTACACTCAAATTATTCGGCTTGGGTATTCTAGGAGGTACCCTTCCATTGGCTACATACGTCATCATTCAACATAACAGTAGCCGACTCTCTGATCAGGTCATTGATGGCAACCGACGCGCACATATTCAGCAAGTTGACTACCAAGGCGTTCCACAAGGTTTAGATTTCACGGCGGCTGCAGAAAGCACAGTTCATTCCGTTGTGCACATTACCACTAAAGTCGTTCAAACCACCTTTCAACGCGATCCCTTTCAAGAATTTTTCTACGGCCCCGGTGCAGGTGGACGCGAATTCAAGCAATATGGCGCCGGCGCCGGCTCAGGGGTAATAGTCTCCTCGCAGGGTTATATCGTGACCAATAATCACGTGATAGAAAATGCCAGCGAAATTGAAGTTATTCTTAACGATAACTCCAAATACGCCGCCAAAGTGGTAGGAGCCGATCCTTCTACAGACATTGCCGTACTGAAAATTGAAGGCAGCAACTTTCCCGCTATTCCAATCGGCAACTCCGACGACCTCAAAATCGGCGAATGGGTATTGGCAGTCGGCAACCCGTTCAACCTCACCTCGACCGTTACCGCAGGTATTGTATCGGCCAAGGCCCGCAATATCAATTTGCTTTCCGAGCGCAATTCCAAAGAAGTGGTGCCTATCGAGTCGTTTATTCAAACCGATGCTGCCGTTAATCCGGGCAACAGCGGAGGTGCGCTCGTCAATACACGCGGAGAACTGATCGGCATCAATACAGCAATTGCCTCCCAGACAGGTTCTTATGCAGGTTATTCTTTTGCGGTTCCTGTAAACTTGGTGGATAAAGTCATGCGTGACCTCATCGATTTCGGTATTGTGCAACGCGGATATCTCGGTGTGCAAATTTCCGATGTTTCTCAAGAAATCAAAGAGAAAAACAAACTCCCAGACTTGAAAGGTGTGTTTATCGCCAAAATAGTGGAAGGTGGTTCTGCCGACAAAGCTGGTCTCAAAGATGGCGATGTTATCTTAAAAATTGGCAGCAAAGAAGTCAATTCTGTTGCAGCCCTCCAAGAAGAAATCGGCAAGCGTCGCCCCGGCGATAAAGTAACTTTAAGTGTGCGTCAAAAAGATGGCGATATCATTACCAAAGAACTCGTATTGCGCAACCAAGACGGCGAAACGCAGCTGCTCTCCAAAGAAGAAATCAGCAAAAATTACGCGCTAGGGGCTACCTTCGTGGAACTCACTGAAAAAGAAAAGAAAGAACTCAATATCAACTACGGTGTTAAAATCAAATCCATCAATACGGGCAAGCTCAAATCCATTGGTTTAACAGAAGGCATTATCATCGTTAAAGTCAATAATGAACCCATAGAAACCGTCGAACAACTCACCTCTAAACTCAGTGGCGTCAACCGCGGTATTTTATTAGAAATCATGGATGAAACAGGTAAAAGAGACTACCGAGGCCTTGGTTTGTAAGCAATTTTACCCGCCGAAAATAGACGTTGAAAAAGTTAAGAACTCGTTAATAACTCAGCCAAAAAAGCCTTGTTCAGATTTTTTTATCCCTAATTTTCGGCGTTACTTTGCTTCACTACCAAAAGTCGAACTTTACAACGTTAATCCAGTACAGATCCGCGCATGAGACAGTTAAAAATTACCAAATCCATCACCAACAGAGAAAGTCAATCTCTGGACAAATACCTCCAAGACATCGGTCGTGAAGAACTCATTACCGCAGAGGAAGAAGTAGAACTCGCACGCCGCATCAAGGCCGGAGACCAAAAAGCCCTTGAGAAACTCACAAGAGCCAACCTTCGTTTCGTCGTATCAGTTGCCAAGCAATATCAAAACCAGGGTCTTACCCTACCTGACCTCATCAACGAAGGTAACCTCGGTCTGATCAAAGCCGCTCAAAAATTCGATGAAACCCGCGGATTCAAATTTATCTCTTATGCTGTTTGGTGGATTCGTCAGTCCATTCTTCAGGCTTTGGCTGAGCAAGCGCGTATTGTTCGCTTACCTTTAAACCAAGTAGGCTCACTCAATAAAATCAACAAAGCCTTTTCGCGCCTAGAACAAGAGTTTGAGCGCCCGCCAAGTGCCGAAGAATTAGCTGAAGCACTAGAAGTTCCTGAAGATAAAATCAAGGAAAGCCTGAACGTATCTGGTCGCCATGTATCCATGGATGCACCTCTCACCACCAACGACGACGGCGGTACCCTCATGGACGTCATGGCCAACCAAGACTCACCGCGCACCGACCACATGCTCATGGCCGAATCTTTACAAAAAGAAATCGAGCGCTCCCTGAGCACCCTCACCGATAAAGAACGTGAAATCATCCGACTCTTTTTTGGTATCGGCATGAACCACGGTCTCACCCTCGAGGAAATTGGTGCCAAATTCAATCTCACCCGAGAGCGTGTCCGACAAATCAAAGAGAAGGCCATTCGCCGACTTCGTCACACCTCACGAAACAAGCTTTTGAAGTCTTACCTAGGCTAACAACATATCTAAGGCTACCTACTTGTGGGTAGCCTTTTTCTTTTCATCAGTAATCAATAATCAACATCAATCAACAACAAAATGGAAACCAAAGACGGTTATGAAAAAGAGCTCAATCTCCACATCGAAAGAGAAAGAGCAGCAGTTAAACTGCAAAGTAAAGTAGGCGAACTCCTCTACGACAAAGGCATCGAACTCGTGCTTTTTAGAAATCACCTCACCGATACCACGATTTCAGAAATCCTTAACCTCCACGAGTACGCCAAACAAGTAGTCAATAAGCCCATTGACGTTTTCACGACTGCAGCACTGGCAGAAACCCTCATGACACTCGATATTCCAGCCTCAAAACTCGATATCGGGCTGTTGGCAAGCGAATGGCTAGCTGGGCAAACCGAACAAAGTGGCATGGCTCGCTTCCTCATGGAAAAACTCGGCGGACTCCAAACACCACAAGCTATTGAACCACGAGACGTCGTTTTGTATGGTTTTGGACGAATTGGACGTTTGGCAGCTCGAGAGCTCATCAAACAAGCGGGTAAAGGTCAACAATTGCGCTTGCGAGCTATCGTAACACGCGGTTCTTCTGACGCCGATATCATCAAGCGCGCTTCCTTGTTGCGCAACGACTCCGTTCACGGTGCCTTTAAGGGTTCTGTTATCGAAGACCTTGCCAACAAAAGCCTGATTATCAATGGGCAAATTGTCCACATGATCGATGCCTCCAACCCCGAAGACATCGATTACACGGCTTTCGGTATTCAAAATGCCCTCATCATTGACAACACTGGTGTATTCACCAACCGTGAAGCGCTCTCGCGCCACTTGCAGGCAAAAGGTGTTGCCAAGGTTTTACTAACCGCACCCGGAAAAGAAATTCCAAATGTAGTTTACGGTATCAACCAGGGTACGCTCGATGTTGAAAACGAGAATATTTTTTCAGCGGCATCTTGTACCACAAATGCCATCTCCCCCATTCTGAAGGTAGTTAACGATCATTTTGGAGTTGTAAAAGGCCATATTGAAACCGTACATGCCTACACCAATGACCAAAACCTACTCGATAACATGCATAAAAAACCACGCCGTGGACGCTCGGCTGCGGTCAATATGGTCATTACGTCAACAGGTGCTGGGTCGGCAGTAACCAAAGTTATACCTGAACTCAAAGACAAACTCACAGCCAACGCTGTTCGCGTACCAACGCCAAACGGTTCTTTGGCAATCCTGAGTCTCGAACTCGAGAAAAAAGTCGATGTCGCACAAATCAATGCTGCCATCAAAGATGCGGCACTTCATGGCGATTTAGTCAATCAAATTTATTATTCTTTTGATCCTGAATTGGTTTCGTCGGATATCATTGGCAATACGTGTTGCAGTGTATTTGATTCGAATGCCAGTATTGTATCGGTCGACGGTAAAAATGTAGTACTTTATGCTTGGTACGACAACGAATTTGGTTACAC
>JBJTNX010000024.1:0-2754 GCA_046074325.1 Sphingomonadales bacterium | reverse complement strand
CGTCAAAGAGGGATTTCGGTTGCCACATCGGTACTTGCCTTTATTTACAAAGATAAAAAAATCAATATTTTAGATACGCCTGGGCACAAAGATTTTGCCGAAGATACCTTTCGTACACTCACGGCAGTGGATAGCGTTATACTCGTTATCGACTGCGCAAATGGGGTAGAGGCCCAAACAGAGCGCCTGATGGAAGTGTGTCGGATGCGCAAAACGCCCGTGATCATTTTTATCAATAAAATGGACCGCGACGGTAAAGAAGCCTTCGATTTACTCGATGAACTCGAATCCAAGCTATCTATAAAAGTGCGTCCACTTACTTGGCCAATTGGCATGGGTGATCGCTTTCAGGGTGTCTACAACATCTATCAAAAAGGACTCAACTTGTTTTCGGCAAACAAAACCAAAATTGCCGATGACGTTGTTTCTGTCGACAATCTCGCTGACCCAGCCTTGGATCAAATTATAGGAGAAGCCGCTGCACAAGAGCTCCGTGAAGAAATTGATATGGTAGAGGGCGTCTATGATCCGTTTGACCGTGCTACCTATTTGGCAGGCGATGTCGCGCCCGTATTTTTCGGATCGGCGGTCAATAATTTTGGCGTCAAAGAATTGCTCGATACATTTTGCGAGATTTCGCCATCGCCTAGAGGTCGAGAAACCGACACGCGCGTGGTAGAACCTTCCGACGAACGTTTTTCTGGTTTCGTCTTTAAAATTCATGCCAACCTCGACCCCAAACACCGCGATCGCATTGCCTTTTTGCGCATCGTGTCGGGGCGTTTTGAGCGCAACAAGTTTTACCGTCATGTGCGTCTAGACAAAGACATGAAGTTCCCGAATCCAACCTCTTTCATGGCCCAAGACAAAAGCGTCATTGACGACGCTTATCCTGGAGATGTTATTGGCTTATACGATACCGGGTCTTTTAAAATCGGCGACACGCTTACCACCGGTGAAAAAATGATGTTCAAAGGTATTCCTTCGTTTTCACCTGAAATTTTTCAGGAGCTCGAAAACTTGGATCCATTGAAGTCTAAACAACTCGACAAAGGCATTCGCCAGCTCATCGACGAAGGTGTGGCTCAGTTGTTTGTGCAACAACCGGGTAATCGTAAAATTGTAGGAACAGTCGGGCAACTGCAGTTTGAAGTCATTAATTACCGTCTCATTCATGAATACGGTGCCAACTGTCGTTTTGTACCACGTAATTACTTCAAAGCTTGCTGGATCACCACCACCAATGCCGAGCAGCTTGCGTCTTTTCAACGGGCCAAAAGCAATTATCTTGCGCTCGACAAAGACGAAAACCTTGTTTTTTTAGCAGAAACACCATTTTTGCTACAGATGGCAGAACAAGATTACCCCGACCTGACTTTCCATCAAACCTCTGCTTTTAAGCTAGAAGTCTAATTCTTATTCTTGATATAAGTCAAGACCAAAAAAGCGAGAAAAGCCGTATTTTAGCAAGAAACATTTGCTATGTCGAATTCTTTAGAACGCCGCTCTTTTTTGTCACGTCTCGGCCTTGGTTTGGGCGCTATTTTTGTTCAACCCTTTGGTATTTTATCCAAAAATCAACAAGCTCCAATGAACGCAACCCTTATTTATAAAATTCGTCCGCTTGGTTTTCAGTGGGAAACCCTTGATCCCTTCCTCTTTTGTGTCCACCACGAAGACTTTTTCCCAAAAGGAAACGCGCAGTTGGGCCCCGATCCCAAGAATTTTGAAGGCCGCCACATGGGCCAAGATTTTATCGTCAAAGACGGTTTTCGGATGTATCACGGCTCCACCGTTCCGGGCTTTCCCGGGCATCTGCACCGCGGTTTTGAAACCATTACGGTGGTGCGCACCGGTTTGGTAGACCACGCAGACAGCATGGGAGCAGCAGGGCGCTACGGCAACGGAGATGTCCAATGGATGACCGCAGGTAAAGGCGTTCAACATGCCGAAATGTTCCCGCTGCTCAATCAAGACAAAGACAACCCGCTCGAACTCTTCCAGATTTGGCTCAATTTACCCAAAAAGAGTAAAATGGTGGCCCCACACTTTAAAATGCTTTGGGCAGAGTCTGTTCCAAAATTCAGTGTGGAAGCCAACGGCTCCAAAGCACATATTGAAGTACTTGTTGGCGCACTTGGCACCCATCGTTCGCAAAATACGCCGCCCAATTCTTGGGCTGCTGATCCCAACAATCATGTAGCCATTTACAACATACACTTAGAACCAGGAGCTGATTTTGAAATTCCTGCAGCGGCCCAAGGCGTGAACCGCAGTATTTATTATTACGAAGGAAACGGCTTGGCTATTGGCGGCCACAATATCGCGCATTACCACGCAGCAGATGTCGATGCCGCACAAAAATGTTTGCTGCAAAATGGCCCAGAAGTTTCCAAAGTGCTTGTTTTGCAGGGCCGCCCGATCAACGAACCGGTTGTGCAACACGGTCCGTTTGTCATGAACACCAAAGAAGAAATCTACCAAGCTTTTCAAGACTACCAAACCACCCAATTTGGTGGTTGGCCTTGGCCGCGCTATGACCAAGTTCACGATCCCAAACTCGGCCGCTTCGCCAAACACGCCGACGGCAGTTTAGAAGAACCAAAAGGTTAGTGGCCTCGCAACAAGCTCCAAGAGCCATGAGATTCGTAGTTGTCTTATTGTCGTTATTGTTTTTTAGTAGTTGCCAGCTAAAAAGCAAAAGAGGCATGGTACTTACTAAAAAGGAAATTGATACCATCAAATTAAACTGGG
>JBJTNX010000023.1:0-5415 GCA_046074325.1 Sphingomonadales bacterium | reverse complement strand
CACCAACTATTGGCAATAGTGCCGACACCGCTAGCTGGACGATCTACCGCCATGTAAGTAAAGACGACCTCACCATTTTAGATTCGGTCAGCTCTGAACGCACAATTAACCATGATAATGAGCAAATTATCCCGCAATGGGGCATCTCTGTTCAGATTTTCCAAACGAAATACTATGGCGGTCAGGGTATCAATACCAAAAGGACTGACATGATCGACGCCAGCATGGAATTCGAAGACTCTTCAAAGCGTTGGCTAACAGGCGTCAAAGACAACGATGCCTTTTTCCCAACCAACTGGATCCGCTCCGGAGAATTTAAATCAGAAACGGACCCAGAAGATGATGCTTTTGCCTGTTTACCGAATGGTCCAAATTACCTAGATCCTTGTTTTTATGACGATGAAATTGGTGCCGACCCAACTCAGGTTTACGAAAAAGTACTCAATGGTATCATTGCGCCGCATCGCCTCGTCGGTTATCAGGGTAGCTATATGCCATTAAGTTACTATGGAAGTTTCGCGGCTTCTAGTAAATTGAATGCGTCCATCTCATTTTTACCTAGTGTAAATATTGTCATTACAAAAGACAAAAACCTCTGGACCCGTTGCCCCGTTGTAGAACTGGGCCGCAATGCCGGACTCAATATTGGCGGCGCGCAACCCGGCGGTCTGCGCAAGAGCCCAAGTGTCGATAAAAATGGCAACCCTGATGGTTCGGGTACCGGAATGGGTTGGTTCCCAGGCTATGCCGTTGATTTAGAATCGGGCGCACGTTTGTACATGGCCTTTGGTGAAAACTCTTTTCTTGGTGCTGAAAACGGTGCCGATATGATTTGGAACCCGACTGATCGTTTGGTGAGCAATGTCGGTACACCACTCATGGGCGGCATGCACCCAATTTATGTCTTTAGCTACAACCAAGCGAGCATCAATGGGTTTAGCAACGGGTTCGATTTCCCGGCATATCAGCCATCGAGTGCTGAATTTAATACAAACAATGTCGCCTACAACAAGTTTCTTGAGGTAGAGGCCAATCCAAACCTTACGACTCCAAAGCGCCAACTTTATGGATCACTATCTTGGATAGCCTATCCACTACTTGAACAGGGGCAAGAATTACTTTCTGCGGACGTCACCATTCGTTTGCGTATTAACAAAGAATACAAAAACTTTGTGGCTACAGGGCAAAACGGCGGCAAGCCAATGTATGGTTGGAGCATGGATCAGATCGCTACTCAGATTGGGTCGCAAGATATGCTCAAAGAAGCGCTCGACCTCATTAATGTAGTGCCTAATCCTTATTATGCTTTCTCAGAATACGAGCGCAATAAACTCGATAACCGCATCAAGATTACCAACCTACCCGAAACCTGTTATATCCGGATTTATACAGCCAATGGCAAATTGGTCCGAAGCATTAAAAAAGACAACACTGCTACTTATCAAGACTGGGATTTAACCAACCATGCCGGCATTCCGATTGCAGGTGGTATGTATTTGATTCATGTCGAGGTTCCAAATTTAGGTGAACGCGTGCTCAAGGCCTTCATTGCCATGCGCATGGTGGATTTACAGAATATTTAACGAGGCATTAACAAGCAGCTAAGCCAAGCAAAGGTAACTTTGTCAAAATATACGCCTTATGAAAAAGCTTATTACCCTTTCGTTCATTACCCTTTGCACCGTTTTATCTTTTGCACAGGTGTACAACCTACCCAACCTGCCATTTTCATACGATGCCTACGAACCCTACGTCGATGCGCAAACCATGGAAATTCATCATGGCAAACACCACGCAGCTTATGTCAACAACCTCAATAAAGCCATTGCGGGCACTTCCATGGAAAATACCAGCATGATCAACCTACTGATGTACGCCAGTTTTCGTTCGGCAGCGGTTCGCAACAACGCCGGCGGGCATTACAACCACAGCCTTTTCTGGGATATCCTAGCCCCCAAAGCTGCACAAAAGCCTATTTCAGCTGCCTTGCAAACAGCGATTGTCAATCAGTACAAAAGCGTTGATTCTTTACAAAAGCTCATCAATAATGCGGCTTCAACACGTTTTGGTAGCGGTTGGGCCTGGTTGGTCGTTACGCCAGAAGGAAAACTCGCTGTTTACAGCACTGCCAACCAAGACAATCCGATAATGGATGTCAGCAAAGAACGCGGAATTCCTATTTTAGGAATCGACGTTTGGGAACACGCTTATTATTTAAAGTATCAGAATAAGAGAGGTGATTACCTTGGAGGCATTTGGAACCTGATCAACTGGGGTGTTGTTTCCGATAAATATGCCAGCGCGCTTACGGATCCCTTGTTAAAAGAACTTGAAAAAGACAACTGGTTGGCGCTCAAAGATTTTCATAAAGTCATGGCGCAAACTTTTCATCCGGCCGAAGAGAAGAATTTTGAGCCGCTCCTGACCAGAAGTGGCGAACTTTATGCCAAAGCGATTTTATTGAAGAACTCGACACCACCTGCCTCTGCAAACAATCCAAAAGTTCAGGATGCGCTGACCAGGCTTGAGAAACAGTGCTTGTTGATACACCAGTTGGCACAAAAACCAAGTAAAAATCAGGCGGCTAAAAATGAGCAACTATTTGAGCAAATCACCAAAGCTCACGATATCTTCCACGAGGTTGAGGGCCTCTGTCACGACTAATTCCAGTAGAACTTAACCATTTGGTAAAACCTTTGGTGGTCAATTCCGTATCTTTGTCAAAAAGAAAGCGGTGCGTTTTGAGTTAACCAAAGAATTTATTGCCGAACTGCGACAAAGAATTGTCGCGGCAGACCATCTTTGGATCCAAGAACAAGTCTTGGAACTTCACTACGCTGAAATCGCTGAAATCCTCGACAAACTCACCAACGATGAGGCTAAATTCATCTACTTCATGGTAGATGAAGATACCCAAGCCGACATCCTTATGGAGCTCGAGGAAGAAGTTCGGGACCGCTTCTTGGCATCGCTTTCGAGCAAAGAGATGGCCGATCAGCTTGAAAACCTCGACTCCGACGACGCCGCCGACATCTTAAGTGAACTCCCCGACGACAAAATTCAGGAGGTCATCTCTCAGATGGAAGACGACGAAGCCGCCGAGGACATCGTTGACCTTCTCAATTACGACGACGACACCGCAGGGGGTCTGATGCAAAAAGAGTTCTTTCAGGCCAATGTAGACTGGCCGGTAAATCAAGCCATTATAGAACTGCGCAAACAAGCAGCCGACGTCGAAAAAGTCTACAACATTTTTGTGGTTGACGACGACGAACATTTACTAGGTGTACTCTCACTCAAACGCCTATTATTTGCCAATGCCCGAACTAAAATCGGCAGCATTTACCAAAGTAAAAAAATCATTTCTGTCAAGACGAGCGATTCCGCTGAATTGGTCTCTAAAGTCATGGAAAAATACGACCTCGTGTCGGTGCCGGTTGTCGACTACCAGAACAAACTTGTAGGCCGCATTACCCTCGACGACGTCGTGGACTACATCAAAGAAGAAGCCGACAAAGACTTCCAAATGGCAACGGGTATTTCGGATAAAGTAGACTCCGATGCCGCTATTTGGAGGGTCAGTTTTTCGCGCTTGCCTTGGCTCATTATTGCCATGTTTGGCGGTACTATTGGTGCTAAAGTTATTTCCAATTTTGAAGACAGCATTACAGCCATTCCGGCCATGGCTTTCTTTATCCCTTTGATTACCGCAATGGGTGGTAATGTCGGTGTACAATCTTCGGCAATTGTTGTGCAGTCCTTAGCCCGAGGAGACAAAGACCTGGGCAGAATTTTACCCAAATTGATCAGGGAAGGCAGTGTTGGATTGATGAACGGCCTCATTTTATCGAGCCTCATCTTCTTGGTGGCTACTGTTTTTGTAAATATGCACTTAGGGGTGGTTGTGAGTTTATCCTTATTTACGGTTATCTTATTTGCCGCCATTTTTGGAACCTTATTTCCAATGATGTTGCATCGTTACAAAATTGACCCCGCACTCGCCATTGGGCCTTTTGTGACTACCCTCAACGACGTCATTGGCATCTTCATTTATTTCTCTATCGGCTTGTTATTAATGTAATGACACAAAAGCTCGGCCTCAAAGAAAACTGGCAACAATTTAGCTTACTTGTTTTGGTCAACGCGTTTGTGGGCGGAATGGTCGGAATGGAGCGCAGCATTCTGCCCGATTTAGCCGAAAACGAATTTCATTTAGCTGCCAAAACAGCCATTCTCTCCTTTATCGTTGTTTTTGGAATCACCAAGGCGCTCACTAATTATTTTGCAGGGACACTCGCCAACAAATTTGGCCGTAAAAACTTACTCATTTATGGTTGGTTATTTGCCCTCCCAGTTCCGCTTTTCTTGATTTACGCACCCAATTGGTCATGGATTATCATTGCCAATATTTTTCTGGGAATCAATCAAGGCTTGGCTTGGAGTAGTACAGTTGTCATGAAAATTGACCTCGTTGGGCCAAAAAATCGCGGGTTGGCAATGGGTATCAATGAAGCTGCAGGCTATCTAGCGGTTGGCGCTGTTGCTTACTTGAGTGCCAACTTTGCCAATCAGTACGGTTTGCGCCCGTACCCATTTTACATCGGTATCCTACTCTCCATTCTTGGGCTGCTTACCAGTATTTTTTTCATCAAAGACACCCGCAGTTTTGTTCAAATAGAAAGTGAAAAGAGCAGCATGCCTTTACTTTCGAATGTTCTAAAGGAAACGACATGGAAAAACCCTAATTTAGGAAGTATCAGTCAAGGCGGCTTGGTCAATAATCTCAATGACGGCATGATTTGGGGTTTGTTCCCAATCTTGCTGCTCAGCAAAGGATTTTCGGCTAACGAACTTGCAACCATTATTGCTATTTACCCCAGTGTTTGGGGCTTAAGTCAGCTTTTCACAGGCAAACTTGCCGACCATTTTGCAAAAAAAGCACTCCTGTTTTGTGGAATGTTTTTGCAAGGACTTGCCATTCTCGGATTGGTTTGGGCACAATCCTTCTTTGCTTTTGCCGCCTTGAGTGTGGTGCTTGGGCTGGGTACAGCGGTGGTCTACCCCACTTTTCTTGCTGCGATAGCAGACAACACCCATCCCAGCCAGCGCGCCCAAAGCATTGGCGTGTATCGCCTCTGGCGAGACCTCGGCTATGCTGTTGGCGCCTTGCTCACTGGCATCCTTGCCGACATTTGGTCTTTAGACACCGCCATTTATGCGACAGGATTATTGACGATCCTCTCCGCACTTATCATCCTCATTCGAATGAGGCCTGTTTCCTAGAATCAAAAAAGCTTTGTATCTTTGCACTCCACTAAAAACCTGGAGAGGTGTCCGAGTGGTTGAAGGAGCACGCCTGGAAAGTGTGTATAGGCCTAAAGCTTATCGAGGGTTCGAATCCCTCTCTCTCCGCAG
>JBJTNX010000022.1:0-4031 GCA_046074325.1 Sphingomonadales bacterium | reverse complement strand
GGTGTATCTTTGTACCATGAACCCAGAGCGTCCGATTTCCGATTGGCTACCCTTGTCTTTAAAAGAGGCAGAAAAACGAGGTTGGGAGGCCTTTGATGTCATTCTTATTTCAGGCGACGCCTATGTAGACCACCCGAGCTTTGGCACGGCTGTCATTGGTCGCATTATCGAAAGTGAGGGATTTAGAATTGGTATCGTTGCCCAGCCCAATTGGCAAGATGACCTTCGCGATTTCAAAAAGCTTGGTAAGCCGAAATATTTTTTTGGCGTGACCGCCGGCTGCATGGACTCCATGGTGAATCACTATACTGCCAACAAACGCTTGCGCTCTACCGATGCCTATACCCCAGGTGGCCAGGCCGGCTTCAGACCAGACTACGCCAGTATTGTCTACAGTAATATTCTCAAAGAACTTTACCCAGATGTTCCGGTTTTACTCGGCGGTATTGAGGCTTCTTTGCGTCGGGTAACCCACTACGATTATTGGAAAGACCAACTCATGCCATCTATTCTCGTCGATGCCAAAGCTGACTTACTGGTTTACGGAATGGGCGAACAGCCTTTGCGTACTTTACTTCGTTTACTGAAGCGCGGTGTGCCCTTCGAACAAGCCAAAACCATCAATCAGGTAGCTTTCTTGCAAGATGCGCAGCTCGAACTTCCAAAAAATAAAAATTGGGAAACCGTAGAGTTGGCTAGCCATGAAGTCTGTTTACAAGATAAACTCAAATATGCTGCCAATTTCAAGGTGGTAGAAGTAGAGTCCAACAAATGGGCAGCCAACCGTATTATACAGCAGGTAGGTAAACAAACACTCGTTATCAATCCGCCGTTCAAGACCATGACCGAAAAGGAGATGGACGGCTCTTACGATTTGCCTTACACGCGTTTACCCCATCCTAAATACAAAAAACGAGGCGCTATTCCTGCCTACGACATGATCAAATTCTCGGACAATACCCACCGCGGTTGTTTCGGAGGCTGCAGTTTTTGTACGATATCGGCCCATCAAGGAAAATTCATTGCTTCTCGAAGTGAAAAATCTATACTCAAGGAGGTGGAGGAACTCACCAAACATCCTGAATTCAAAGGATACCTTTCTGATATCGGAGGCCCTTCAGCCAACATGTACCGCATGAAAGGCAAAGACGAAGCCATCTGTGCTAAATGTGTATCGCCGAGTTGTATACATCCAGTTATTTGTCACAACCTCGATACTTCGCACAAACAAATGACTGAGCTCTACCGCAAAATTGACAAATTCCCCGGAGTCAAAAAAGCATTTGTAGGTTCGGGCATCCGCTATGATCTTCTTGTCGACGATTTCAACAAAAACAACGAAGACGGCAACCACGACGAATACATCGAGCAGGTCATTACCCGCCACGTTTCGGGCCGTTTAAAGGTAGCTCCTGAGCACACCTCAGATGCGACACTTAAAATCATGCGCAAGCCGTCGTTCCAATATTTTCATAAGTTCAAAGAGAAATACGATCGCTTGTCAGCTAAACACGGACTCAAACAACAGCTCATTCCTTACTTTATCTCTTCTCATCCTGGCTGCGAAGAAATCGACATGGCTAATTTAGCAGCCGAAACCAAAGACATGGGTTTTCAGCTCGAACAAGTTCAAGATTTTACACCTACGCCCATGACCGTTGCTGAGGTTATTTATTATACAGGCGTGCATCCGTATACGCTAAAGCCGGTGAAAACAGTCAAGACCCGAGAAGAAAAGTTGAACCAAAACCGTTATTTTTTCTGGTATAAAAAGGAAAACAAAGACTGGATCCGTCAGCGCTTGCAAAAAGCAAAACGCCCCGATTTGCTCGAGAAATTGCTCGACGACTCCAATCAAGATCAAAAGGCAGTTCCAAAATGGTTATCCGAGAAACGAAAAAAACGTTGAGCATACAACTAATTTGTACTACATCCGTCTATATGACGTGTTTATAATTTAACGCAAGCGCATGAAACCTTACCTATTTTTAGCTTTTTTACTTTCCCCACTTTATTTCTTTGCACAAGAGCCCGAACAATCTGAGGAAGATTATAAAGTAGAAATTCCTACATTCTCATCGACTCGGGTCATCAACGGTCATTCCGTTGAAACGCTCACCAAAGGTACCTATGAGTTCCGCATCGAGCACCGCTTTGGCGATATTGCCGGTGTTAATGGAGGTATTCAAAACATGTTTGGATTTGATAATTTATCCGATATGCGCATTGCCTTAGAATATGGCTTTACAGATCAACTCATGGTAGGATTTGGTCGTTCAAAAGGAACCGGCGCACCCTACCGTTCTTTAGTTGACGGTTTTGTAAAGTATAAGGTTATCGCTCAAGAAGAAAAGGCTTCACCAATTTCAATTACTGCTATTGCCGGATCGAGTTTTACATATATGACTGCAGCGCCAGATGAAGGCCTCGTTACCCATTTTCCAAAAATTGAGCACCGTCTCAATTATTTTGCGCAAGTGAACATTGCACATCATTTCGGTGAAAAGGGCGCCATTCAACTCATGCCCACACTGGTCCACAGAAACTATGTAGCCAGCAACGATCAAAATGAACTTTTTGCTCTTGGTGTTGCAGGGCGTATCCGCCTATCTTCTCGCTTTGCGCTAGTCGGAGAATATTATTACACCTTCAACGACCCTAACCTCAGACAATCTGGCTTCACGAACAGTGGTGCTATTGCACTTGAGTGGTTCACATTTGGGCATAATTTCACAATCAACCTCACCAATTCTGGCGGAATCGGGGAAACACAATTTATACCTTACACGACAGAACAATGGCAAAAAGGTCAATTTAGGCTTGGCTTTACTGTTGGCAGGAAATTTGTAATTGAATAAGCTCAATAAAAATCGATAATAATGAAAACCAGAACTTTTTTCCTTTCCTTCCTTGCATTTTTTGGCTTAACCGCGTTTACGCTCGTCGTCTTGGAGCACTATGTCGTGACCAAAGAGTTCAGTATAGAATTCAAAAGCAAAGATCCCTCGGGTTCATTTAAAATAATGGAAGGCGAAATCGATTTTGACGAAAAAGACCTTTCTAGTGCCAACTTTGACTTTAAAATCGATATTCGCTCGATTTCGACCGGTAATGGCATGATGACCAAAAAAGCACAAACTGCAGAATGGTTCGATACTGCAAAATACCCTTATGCAAAGTTTAAATCTACCAAAGTCGAGAAAAAAGAAGGCAATACTTACAACATAAACGGCAACCTGACCATCAAAGGAATTACCAAAGCGGTGACTGTTCCGGCAACTTATTCAAAAGCCAATGGGAAAATCACTTTTAAGGGAACTTTCTATGTCAATCGCATGGATTTCAAAGTTGGAAAGAAAAGCGACGCTGTTCCAGATCAAATGAAAGTGAATTTTGAAATTCCTGCACAAGGTAAATAAGATAGTCATGAAGAATTTCTTTATCATTTTTACGCTTGGCAGCTTCTTTCTTTTCTCTTGCACAAGAGATAAAATCACGCCTATTGATCAACAATGCAATACCACCATCTCATTTGCAAACGACGTCCTTCCAATCATGGAGGCAAACTGCGTGAGTTGTCATCAGCCTGGCAATGCATCGGGGGGTTATGACCTCAGTTCATATGCTGCAATTGCTGCCAACGCAAATGCAATCGTTGGTTCCATGAAAGCAAACGGTTACCAGCTGATGCCCATCGGCGGCCCAGCTTTAGCCGACAGCACCATTCAAAAAATCTCCTGCTGGATCAATCAAGGTAAGCAGGATAACTAAATTCAGAACTCAATTATTCACCATGAAAAAATCAATTTTACCTCTTTCCATTTTTATTTTGGGTTTAGCTGCGTTTTCGTTTGTTAATCCCCAACTAAAAGGTATACAAGCTGCTCCTTTGAACTCGGGCGGTCCGTCAGGGGGTCAGGCTGGCGCTCCAGGCGAACAAAACTGTACCAGTTGCCATAGTGGCGCCACCCAAAATGGCACCACTGAAAACCAATTGATCATCAATAACGATATCGGTTTTGGAATTACAC
>JBJTNX010000021.1:0-3620 GCA_046074325.1 Sphingomonadales bacterium | reverse complement strand
AATTTGGTGCGTTCGGCCGGTTTCTAATTTACATTCAATGAGGGTAACGTAGCCAAAACGCTCCAAAACTTTATAGTGCGTGATGGCCGGTTTGCCGTAGTCGCCATTCGGAAAAACGGTCATGACCTTTCTGTTTTTCAGTGAGCGGCCAATGTGTCCTTCAATGGTGCCGTCTTGCGGAACATCACCCCAAACGAGCGCATGATATCTTCTTTCAGTGGTGCGGTCAAAAAATTGCTTAGCGAGGTCGTTCAGTGCGATTTCTGTTTTAGCAATTACCAATAAACCAGTAGTATGTTTGTCAATACGATGTACCAAACCCGGACGCCCAAAATAATCTTTGGGTCTAGTCGGTAATTGATCAAAATGATAAACGAGGGCGTTTACTAGCGTACCTGAATAATTGCCGTAACCTGGATGCACCACCATATTTGCTGGCTTGTTGACAACGAGTAAATCGTCGTCTTCGTAAATGACATCTATTGGAATATCTTGGGCAATGAGTTCGATTTCCCTGACGGGGTAAGGCAAAACAATTGCGATTTCATCCCCTGGCTTAACCCTGTAATTTTGCTTGACAGCCTGCCCATTCACATGGATATTGCCATTTTTGGCCGCAACTTGAATTTTGTTTCTCGAGGTGTCGGCCATGCGGTCAAGCAAAAACTTGTCGATGCGTACCACCTCTTGACCCGGATCGGCTTTGAATCGGTGGTGCTCAAATAAATCGGCCTCCTCTACTTCTAACTCGATATCGGGTTGCTCGCTCATTAGTGATTGACCATCAATTTAATGACCTCTAAGTTTGTTTGAGGGCAATGTAAAAAGTAGACACCGTTTGGCAATATGCTGAGGTCTATCAATGGTTCTTGCTGAGAAATTTGTAACTGACCCAACGCATTGTAAAGATGAATAACGGATCCCTTCAACATTTGCGGTAATTGCACTTCAATTTGTTCGTCGGCAGGATTTGGAAATACGGACCAACTGAGCGACGGCGCATTTTCTGTTGAGAGTCCTAAGCTGGCATCTAGTGCTGTTGAGAAAATAGGATGCACCATTGCAGCGCCTGCAAACGGACTTGTAAGCCAGGTGAAGCCGCCATCTACACTGTACTGAACTTTATCAGCGTGATCGATATTGCGATCAAGACCTAAATTCAGCCGCTCGTTGTCCAGTTGTCTCCAGCCAACGAAAAAAGAAGTCGGAACACTTACTTTTTGCGTATCTGTAAAGTAGTACGGAATAAAGATGCCGCGTTCATCAGCATATAACGGCGTTCTTGGAAAAAAGACGTCGTCTTCGTAGAGCAAACTATCTGGATGGCCGTTTTCGCTTGTCCAAACACTGATTAAAAACAATTTATTCGATACATCGACGACCGAGGGCACAAAATGGAACGAAACACCAACTAGAGAATCGGCTTCATAGGCATTGAACTCAACGGCAAGCCTTGATTGCGCACCAGTCGGACCGAATGCAGCTTCGGCGCTGCCGTCGTCGTAGCTGTAGAAATTGAAGAATGGCTGGTAAAAACTAGTGGTGTCGTTGAGCGTCAGATTAGGGAACTGAACGCTGATATCACCTTTCACACGAAAAGCTTGCTGATCGCCTCCAGCATTTGTAGGAAAAGCACCTAGGCCGCTAATATTATGCGTGGAAAAGTAAGTGGTATTTGGTTCATAATTCAATTCGCCATTAGAAAGTTGGCTGCCTGGGATACTAAACTGATTGAGTAGTGTCCCTGCTTGGTCAATGGTAAACTGACCAGCAATTTGATTGTTTTCGGGGTTGGGGCTGCCGTTGTGCACAGCAATAGGAAAGTCGTTTCGAAAAGGCTTTGGCGTGTTTTTGTAGTGATCCCAGGGTACAGAAGTGTAATCTTGAAGCAAAGAATTCATAGGGTAAACCCAAGCGAAGTCTTTGAATAGGGTGTCGGCAATGTTTGATAAGGTACGCAGATGCACATAGTCTATGTGGAAGTGATCCAGCGCCCCGGATAGTGCGCTATAATTACTGAAACGGAATTGAAAGCCGCGTTTAAAATATTTGGCATCCTTGACGGCTATGTGCACGACCTTGAACGGCGTCGTGGTGTCTCCGCCAATAGACCAAACTTGAAACCATTGGTCGAGATCCTTGGCATAAAATTCTAGGCGCAAAGAATCGTTGGCTTCTGGTGTATCACCCCATCCTTCAGTTTGCACTAGAAAGGAAAAATAAAGTGAATCCGCAGCAGTGTAGGGGCTTAAATCTAGTGGCTTGGAATGCAAGTAATCTGCGGTGTTTGATAGCGTTGTCCCAATGGCATACGGGTATCCTGTTGGGTCCAAACCATCAAATGTAACCACACCAATAGATCGGGGAGCTACCCCAAAACGCTTATTGAGGTAGGCATTGTCATCGAGCCAAAGCGCATTTGGATCATTGAGCGTTGCAAAAAAGATACGCACAGAATCTTGGAAATAACTTGGGTTTTGGACCCAAATGGTATCGGGGGTGTCGGGAATACCAATAGTATCGTAGATGTAATAAGGTGGATACAAACTAAGCGTTTGATAGCTCAGCGGATAAGCCGAGAAATCTGCCACTTTAACGGAAATAGTCGCAAAAATAGAGTCCGTGTATGTGCTCGTAGCGATATCAAAGGTGCGGCGAAAAGTAGCTTGGTCGGTAAAAGTCTGGGAGGCGTTGAGCGCCTGTAAGGTGGCTGGATCTAATAGATGATAATAAAGGCTAGAGCTAACTCCTGGGTCATTGAATTGCGCTGTATATTTTTGAAATTTATCGGTAGAAAACTCATCAAAAAACGGCAAATTAAGGGTATCTGGGGTGTAATAAAAAGTGCTGTCAATACTGGCCACTGTACTTTTATAGGTGCTGTTTTTGGAGCGCTTTAAATCGAAATTCCTGGTAATTGGCCCCATTTCTAAGCCTTGCGACCACAAAGAGGTCGAGAAGCAAACCAAGATTATTGTTAGTAAAGTATTGCGCATCATTGCTTACGGATTTTGTCCACCACCCCCTTTTTGCATAGAGAGTATAAATTGGGTTGACTTGAAAACGGTTGTTCCTTCAATATATTCTGGAGACTGCGAAAAAATTCTGGCATTGGCAGAGTCTTGGCTGTTAAGACAATCCGGACAAACAAATGAATAGCTACTGACGCCCAAAGTATCAAAAATCAGCTGCGCTTCAGACATAGTAAGGCCTAATAAATTAGGTAGCGCTATTGGCTCACCTTCGTCGTTTTGCCCAACAATTAACGTAACCACGGCACCAATAGGCAGGCGCTCACCCTCTTTGATTCGGCGGCCTTTATAGCGTTGGTCTAGTACTGACCCATTGGCTTCTACAGTCGGTTGGTATTGAATAATATAACGAAGACCACGTTGCTCTAAAATACTTTGTGCAAACTGGATTTGTTTGTGAAGTAAGCTAGGCATTTCTACAAGTTGGCTCTTTTTTGAAAGTCGCAAGCCAATTATTCGTCCTGACTTTACATAGACTTGCGATAATGATGTGGGTTCGACAAGCTGCTCTACAACGGTGCCCTCAGGAAGTTTAGGGTCGTAGATGCTGTCTAGTATTTGATAAGTAAGATCGAGGTTTTCAATGCG